>JASLHV010000299.1 GCA_030153205.1 Roseiarcus sp.
GTTTTGGGCTTCGATCTCATCGAAGCGTCGCGCAAAGAAGCGTCCGCGAGCGGCGTCGTCATTGCGGCTACGGCGCGCGAGGCGGTCGCTTCGGCCGACGTCGTCGTCACCATGTTGCCGGCCGGACGCCATGTCCTCGCCGTCTGGGACGATATTCTTCCTGCCGTCAAAAGCGGGGCCTTGCTCATCGATTCTTCCACGATCGACGTCGAGAGCGCCCGCCGCGCCCATCAGGCGGCGAAAAGCGCCGGAATCGTATCGCTGGACGCGCCGGTGTCCGGCGGCGTCGGCGGCGCCAAGGCGGGGACGCTGACCTTCATGTGCGGCGGCGCCGAGCCAGCCTTCGCCGCCGCCAAGCCCATCCTTGAAAAAATGGGCAAGCGCATCGTGCATTGCGGCGAGGCGGGCGCCGGCCAAGCGGCGAAAATCTGCAACAACATGATTTTGGGCGCGACGATGATCGCGACTTGCGAAGCCTTCGTACTGGCGGAGAAGCTCGGGCTCTCCGCGCAAGCGCTTTACGACGTTGCTTCGACGTCGTCAGGTCAGTCATGGTCCTTGACCAGCTATTGTCCGGTTCCAGGCCCCGTGCCGGCTTCGCCCGCGAATAATTCTTATAAGCCGGGCTTTGCCGCCGCGCTCATGCTGAAGGACTTGAAACTCGCGCAAGAAGCCGCGCTTGGCGCTGGCGCCGTGACGCCGCTCGGCGCCGAGGCGGCGCAGCTCTATGCGCTTTTCGCCGCGGCCGGCCATGCGGGCGATGATTTTTCCGGGATCATCAATTTCATTCGCGGCGCGGCGGCGAAGTAGCTGGCCGTACCTTTAGCGCTAGGCGTCGACCCAGGCGCGCAAAATGTGATGGGCGATGGCCATTGGATTGGGCGCGCTCAACCGGTCGGGATGGCGGCCCTCCAGCATCGCGAGCGCCTCATCGCGCGAGAACCAGCGCGCGTCCTCCAGTTCGACGCCGTCGACATGAAGATCGCGCGTCGCCGCCTCGGCCAGGCAGCCGATCATCAGCGAACTCGGAAAAGGCCAGGGCTGCGAGGAGAGATAGGAGACTTGGCCGCACAGAATGCCGGCTTCTTCGCGTATTTCGCGGCGCACCGCGTCTTCGATCGTCTCGCCCGGCTCGAGGAAGCCGGCGAGGCAGGAATACATGGACTTCGGAAAACGCGCCTGACGGCCAAGCAGGCAATTATCGCCATCGATCGCCAGCATGATGACGACCGGATCAGTGCGCGGGAAATGTTGGGCTTTGCAAGCGTCGCATTCGCGCCGCCAGCCGGCCGCGGCGACGCGCGTCGGGGCGCCGCAATTCGGGCAGAACCGATGCCGCGCATGCCAGGACAGCGCAGCCTTAGCCTGGCCGAAGATGCCGATGAGCGGCGGCGGCAACAGGCCTTGGAGGGCGATCGTTCGCATGTCGATCAGCGAAAGATCGTCACGGCCGGGAATTACGAGCACGCGCTTATCGAGAAAGCCGTCGCTTGCGTCGCCCCGCTGCTCCACCGCGGAATCGTCTAGCAGATCCGCGAAGACCGGCGCGCCGTCAGCCTGCGCGCCCAAGAGAACGCTCTCTCGCGCTGGGCCGAGGCGCTGGAACGCCTCCAGTGAGAACATCGCCTCTAAACCGGCCTCGCCTTTCTTCAGGACCGGCATGTCACGGCAGATCACCAGAGTGCGCGCTTCCGGCGCGGCGCGCGCGGCGGCAAGAAAGGCTTCGTCGTCACGCTTCTCGGAAAGGCGATCCAAAGGATTGGCGGCAAAGCCAAAACGAGGAGGCCGAGGCGGCTGAGACAAAGCCTTGTTCATGCCCATATTTCCTCGTTCAAGCTGGGAGAAAGACTCATCGATCGCCGGGCAACAGCGCATGGGCGGCGGCGCTGGTCAAGCGCCCGGCAAGCAGTTTAAATCACCCGCGAATCAGGAGCGCTCTTGACCCGTCAAAACTTCGCGATGACGCGTCCGATCACCCGTCGTTCGGCCTTGAAAGCGGCTGGTCTTGGCCTTGGCGCTCTCGCCGTTCCCTGGCGCGCCGGCATCGCGTTTGCGGAGGGAGAAATCGAGACGCATGGGCTTTCCGCCTTCGGCGATCTCGCGCTTCCGGCCGATTTCAAACATTTCGATTACGTCAATCCAGACGCGCCTAAGGGCGGCCTGCTATCGCTGCAGATCACCGCGACCGGCGGCAATCAGAACTTCGACACGTTCGACACCCTGAACACCTATTCGAAGAGGGGGGACGGCGCAGCAGGCATGTCCGCCACATACGATAATCTCATGACCGCGACGGGCAACGAACCAGACACGGTCTATGGCCTTGTCGCGCGGGCGGTGCGGATTTCGCCGGACAAACTGACCTATCGTTTCTTGCTACGGCCGGAGGCGCGTTTTCACGACGGTTCGAAGGTGACCGCCGCAGACGTCGCTTTTTCGCTCAACATCCTCAAGACCAAGGCGCATTTTACCTTCATCCAGCTTCTCGCCGACCTTGAAAGCGCGGTCGCGGAGGCCGACGACGTCGTCGCGGTGAAGCTGATACCGAAGCGCAGCCGCGACGCGCATCTCTATGTCGCCGGCATGCCGATCTTCTCCGCCGCCTATTGGTCGACCCGTGATTTCGAAGCTTCGACCACTGAGCCCCCGCTCGGCTCCGGTCCCTATAAAGTCGCGAATTTCGAACAAGGGCGATTTATCGAATTTGAGCGCGTGAAAGACTATTGGGCGGCGGATTTGCCGGTCAATGTCGGGGCCAATAATTTCGACAGGCTAAGGTACGAATATTACCGCGACCGCGACGTCGCCTTCCAGGCCTTCAAGGCCGGCTCGATCAATTTCCACGAGGAATATACCTCGCGGCTTTGGGCTGCCGGCTATGATTTTCCCGCCGTGCGCGACGGTCGCGTGAAGAAGGAGGCGCTGCATAATGGCGCGCCGACGCCCTCGCAGGGCTGGTATTTCAACACCCGCCGCGATCAGTTCAAGGATCCGCGTGTTCGCGAGGCGATCGGTCTGGCTTTCGATTTCGAATGGACGAACAAGAACATCACCTATTCGCTCTATAAGCGCGTCGTCTCCTATTTTCAGAACTCCGACATGGAGGCGAAGGGCAAGCCGAGCGCTGAGGAAATGGTTTTGCTCGAGCCTTTCCGCGGCAAGATTCCCGATTCGGCGTTCGGCGAGGTCTATGTGCCGCCGATCAGCGACGGGTCGGGGAGCGATCGGCAATTGCTGCGGCAGGCCAATGATCTTCTTCTCGCCGCGGGCTGCAAACGCGAAGGCGGCGTTCTCAATTTACCCAATGGCAAGCCCTTCGTGATGGAGTTCTTGGATTCCTCCGAAGCGCTACAGCCGCATACGGCGCCGTTTCAGCAGAATTTACGCAAGCTCGGCATTGACGCTCATTCGCGCATCGTCGATTCGGCGCAGTACAAAGCGCGTACCGAGAATTTCGATTTCGACGTCGTCACCGCGGCCTTCGGCGGCAACCTGACGCCGGGCTTCGAATTGCGCCTCTTCTACAGTTCCGCTACCGCCGCCCAACCTGGCTCGCGCAATTTGGCCGGCGTTTCTAACCCCGCTGTCGATGCTTTAGTCGACAAAATCGCCAATGCGCAATCGCGCGTCGATCTCAATACCGCCTGCCGCGCCCTCGATCGCGTCTTGCGCGCCAGTCACTATTGGGTCCCCATGTGGTACCGCGACGAAGCGCTGCTGGCGTACTGGGACGCCTTCTCGCGGCCCGACAAACAGCCGCGTCTCGGAACCGGCGCCCCCGACACATGGTGGTGGGACGAGCAGAAGGCCAAGAAAATTGGGCTTTGAAGACGCGCTATCCCTCGTGAAACGGGCGAGGGGACCGCGCGCAGCGCGGTGGTGGAGGTACGGCAGTTGCGGATAACCCTCACCGCCGCAAGCTCCCTCCACCATGCTTCGTATGGTCCCCCTGCCCCGCTCCGCGAGGGAAGAGGGCGAAGCGTCGCGCTTTGGGCCAAAGGCTAGACCGCCGTGCTTGCCTATATCGCTCGCCGTATTCTCCTGATGATCCCAACTATCTTTGGGATCATCTTCATTTCCTTCGTCATCGTCCAATTCGTGCCAGGCGGCCCCGTCGAGCGGGCGATTGCGCAGCTTCAAGGCCTCGACCAAGGTTCTCATATCGGCGGTGGCGGCGGCCAGATCGGCGGCGCGGCTGCGCATATGGGCGATGTCTCCTCGCGCTATCGCGGCGCTCAGGGGCTCGATCCGAAATTCATCAAGGAGCTGGAGAAGCAATATGGCTTCGACAAGCCGGCGACCGAGCGCTTCTGGCTCCTGATCAAGAATTACGCGACTTTCAATCTCGGCGAGAGCTACTTTCGCGATACGCCTGTCCTCAGCCTGATCAAAGAGAAGCTGCCGGTTTCGATTTCGCTCGGCGTCTGGATGACGCTTCTCTCCTACGCCATCTCTATCCCGCTCGGCATTCGCAAAGCGGTGACGGACGGCTCGCGTTTCGACACTTGGACTTCAGCGATCATCATCGTCGGCTACGCCATCCCGAGTTTCCTGTTTGCGATCCTATTGATCGTTCTCTTCTGCGGCGGCTCGTTCTGGCAGATATTCCCATTGCGCGGGCTGACGTCCGACAATTTCGCCGACCTGACCTGGCCGCACAAAATACTCGACTATCTCTGGCACATTGTCCTGCCGGTCACGGCGATGGTCCTGAGCGCCTTTGCGACGACGACGCTTCTGACCAAGAATTCTTTTCTCGACGAAATCAAGAAAGCTTATGTGCAAACGGCGCGGATGAAGGGTCTGACCGAGCGCCGCGTGCTCTACGGCCATGTTTTTCGCAACGCTATGCTGATCGTCATCGCCGGTTTTCCCGGCGCTTTCATCGGCGCCTTCTTCACGAGTTCGCTGCTGATCGAGCAAGTCTTCTCGCTGGATGGGCTCGGCTATCTCTCGTACGATTCCATCATCAACCGGGATTATCCGGTCGTTCTCGGCAATCTCTATATTTTCTCGCTGCTCGGCCTGATCGTGAACCTCATTTCCGATCTCACCTATACCTGGATCGATCCGCGCATTGATTTCGAAACGCGGGAGGTCTGAGGCTTGGAGGCGTCCACGCTCGCGCCCGTTCACGCCGCTCCTCACGGCTGGCTGCGTCTTGGACCCATGGGCCGGCGCAGGCTCGAGAATTTTCGCCGTAATCGCCGCGGTTATTGGTCAACCTGGATTTTCTGTATCCTTTTCGGTTTGTCGCTTTGCGCGGAACTCATCGCCAATGACCGGCCCATCGTCGCCTCCTACAAAGGCGAGATTCTCTTCCCGATTCTCGTCAATTACCCGGAAGAAAAATTCGGCGGCTTTCTCGCCGAGACTGACTATCGCGATCCCGAGGTCGCCACTGAGATCGCCGCCCATGGCTGGATGGTCTGGCCGCCGATCCGTTTCGCCAACAATACGCATAATCTTGATCTCCCGACGCCGGCGCCGTCGGCGCCGACTTGGAGTTTAAGTACGGAGCAATGTCAGGCGGCGCTGAAAACCATCGCCGCGCGCAATCCTCAAAAGGCGACGAACGGTCCGGGCTCGTGCCGCGATCTCGAATGGAATTGGCTCGGCTCGGACGACCAGGGCCGGGACGTGCTCGCCCGGGTCATCTATGGCTTTCGCCTGTCGGTCGTCTTTGGTCTCACCCTGGCGGCCATATCCTCGATCATCGGCGTCGCGGCGGGAGCGGTACAGGGCTATTTCGGCGGTTGGATCGATCTTTCCATGCAGCGGCTGATCGAAATCTGGTCGTCGCTGCCGCGTCTTTATATTCTAATCATCCTTGCCGCGATCTTATCGCCGAGTTTCCTGCTTCTGCTCTTCATCCTGCTCTTGTTCTCATGGGTCGATCTCGTGCATGTCGTGCGCGCGGAATTCCTGCGCGCTCGCAATTTCGAATATGTCAACGCGGCGCGGGCGCTCGGCCTCTCCAACGCCAAGATCATCGTCAAGCACGTCCTGCCTAACGCCATGGTGGCGACGCTCACTTTCCTGCCCTTTATCGTCAACGCCTCCATCGGCACGCTGACCTCGCTGGACTTCCTGGGTCTCGGCATGCCGCCTGGCTCGCCTTCGCTCGGCGAGTTGCTGCTGCAAGGAAAGTCCAACCTTTCGGCGCCGTGGCTCGGGCTATCGGGCTTTTTCGTCGTAGCGCTGATGCTGTCGCTGCTGATCTTCATCGGCGAGGCGGTGCGTGACGCTTTCGATCCGCGAAAGACTTTCCAGTGATCGACGCTGCGCCGCTCCTCGACATACGCGATCTGTCTGTCGCCTTCCGGCAAGGCGGGCGGAGCCAGACCGTGGTCGATCGCGTCTCCTTCAAGCTGGAGCGGGGCGCGGCGCTCGCGCTTGTCGGCGAATCCGGCTCAGGCAAGTCGGTGACGGCTTTATCGACGGTTCGGCTGCTTCCTTATCCTGCTGCGAGTCATCCCTCCGGCGAGATATTTTTCAAAGGGCAAGACATTCTCAAAGCGTCGGACCGCGATCTTCGCGCTATGCGCGGCGGTTCGGTGACGATGGTCTTCCAGGAGCCGATGACCTCGCTCAATCCGCTGCACTCCATCGAGCGTCAGATCGGCGAGATCATCGAACTGCACGGCAAGGTCGCTTCGCGCCGTGCGCGAGTCATCGAACTGCTGGAGGAGGTCGGCATCGTCGATCCGGGGTCGCGGCTCGGCGCCTATCCCCATCAGCTCTCCGGCGGTCAGCGCCAGCGCGTGATGATCGCCATGGCTCTCGCCAATCGCCCCGATCTCCTCATCGCGGACGAGCCGACGACGGCGCTTGACGTGACGATTCAGGCGCAGATTCTGAAATTGCTCAAGGCGCTGCAAACGCGCCATCACATGGCGATGTTGTTCATCACCCATGACCTCAACATCGTGCGCAAAGTCGCCGACGAAGTCGCGATCATGCAGCGCGGACGCATCGTCGAAAAGGGACGGGTGAGCGAGGTCTTCGCGAACCCGCAGCACGATTATACGAAAATGCTGCTCGCCGCCGAGCCCAAGGGTCGCGCGCCGGCGCTGGATGCCGCCGCGCGTCCCGTTATCGAGGCGAAGGACGTCAAAGTCTGGTTCCCGATCAAACGCGGCTTCCTCCGCCGCACTGTGGGCCATGTGAAGGCGGTCGATGGGGTGACAATCGAAGTCCGCGAGGGCCAGACGATCGGCGTCGTCGGCGAATCCGGCTCGGGCAAGAGCACTCTTGGCCTCGCGATTTTGCGCCTTATCCGTTCCGAAGGGACTATTCTCTATGCCGGTAAGCGCATCGACGCGCTCAAAATGAAGGCGATGCGTCCGTTCCGGCGCGACATGCAGGTGGTCTTCCAGGACCCGTTCGGTTCGCTTTCGCCGCGGCTGTCGGTCGCGGAAATCGTCGAAGAGGGGCTACTGGTTCAGCGCAAGGGCATGAATGCTTCGGCGCGGCGCGACGCCGTGGCGCGAGCGTTGGCCGACACAGGCCTCGATCCCGCCTCGATGGATCGCTACCCCCATGAGTTTTCCGGCGGTCAGCGCCAGCGCATCGCCATCGCGAGGGCCATGGCGCTTGATCCCAAATTCGTCGTCCTCGACGAGCCGACTTCGGCGCTCGACATGTCGGTGCAGGCGCAAATCGTCGATCTCTTGCGCGAATTGCAGCGCCGGCGTTCGCTCGCCTATCTCTTCATCTCGCACGATTTGAAGGTCGTGCGCGCTCTGGCTTCCGAGATCATCGTGATGCGGCAAGGCAAGGTCATCGAGAGCGGCCCGGCGGAGCGCATCTTCGCCGCGCCGCAGGACGAGTACACGAAGGCGCTGTTCGCCGCGGCGTTCAATATCGAAGCCGATGCGAGCGGGGTGGTGAGTCAGTAGGGCGGCGCGCCCCAAAGCGGCAGCGATTGTCCGGCCAATCCACATTGACAGATGCGCCGACCTCGCCATGCTCGACGCTGGTGAGAAGGGGAACGTCTCATGGGCCGCGCGATCATCATCGTGCTTGATTCCGTCGGCTGCGGCGCGGCGGAGGACGCTGCGGCTTACGGCGACGAGGGCGCTGATACGCTCGGCCATATCGCGGAAAGCTGCGCCCAAGGCCACGGCGATCGCGCGGGCTTGAGGCGCGGTCCGCTCGCTTTGCCTCATCTCGATCGTCTTGGCCTTGGCCGCGCCATGGCTGCATCAACAGGGCGTAAACCGCCGGGGCTCGGCGACGTCGAACCGATCGGCCAATGGGGCTATGGCGTCGAGACGTCGCGCGGGAAAGATACGCCGTCCGGCCATTGGGAGATCGCCGGGACGCCGGTGCGCTTTCAGTGGGGCTATTTCCCGGAAAAAATCCCGGCGTTCCCTGCGAGCCTGACCAAGGCGATGATCGCCGAAGGCAATCTGCCGGGAATTCTCGGCAATAGGCACGCGTCCGGCACCGGCGTCATCGAAGAGTTCGGCGAAGAGCATTTAAGAACGCTGAAGCCGATCTGTTACACCTCCGCCGATTCGGTTCTTCAGATCGCCGCGCATGAAGAGGTTTTCGGCCTCGAGCGTCTTTATGAGCTTTGCCGGATTGCGCGTCGTTTGTGCGATCCCTTGAATATCGGCCGGGTCATCGCGCGCCCGTTCGTCGGGGGCCAGGCGGGCGATTTCGTACGTACGCCGCGACGAAAGGATTTCGCCGTCCCGCCGCCGCCCGGCAATATTTTCGAACGCGCCGCCAAAGTCGGGCGTGAGATCGTCTCGATCGGAAAAATCGGCGATATTTTCGCTCATACTCATACCGGCCGCGAGATGAAGGGCGTGAGCAATATGGCTCATGTCGACATGACGCTGGAAGCACTCGACACGGCCGCCGACGGCAGCCTGATCTTCGTCAATCTCGTCGATTTCGATACCGAATACGGCCATCGCCGCGACGTTCCGGGCTATGCCGCCTGTCTCGAAGCTTTCGATCGTCGCTTACCTGAAATCATGGCGCGGGCGGGCGCCGATGATTATGGCGTCATCACCGCCGACCATGGCAACGACCCGACTTGGCGTGGCTTTGATCATACGCGCGAACACGTCCCCATACTTGGCTTCGGGGCCGGACTTGCAGCCACGCCAATAGGAAGACGAAAAACGCTGTCCGATATTGCACAAACCATGTCCCATCATTTGGGGTTGCCGGCAGGATCGGATGGCGAGAGCTGGCTAAAATGACGGCCTTCGCGCTCGATCCACGCCTCGCCGCAGATACGATCGCGCTTGGCGATACGTCTTTGTCCCGTATCCTTCTGATGAACGACGCCCGTTTCCCCTGGCTGATTATCGTCCCTCGCGGCGTCGGTCTCACGGAGGTTGTTGATCTCGGGCCATCGGAGCGGGCGGCGTTAATGGAGGAGATTGCGTTTGTCTCGATGGCGCTGTCAAAACGTCCAGGCGTCGAGAAAATCAATGTCGGCGCGCTCGGCAATATCGTGCGCCAATTGCATGTCCATATCATAGGCCGTTCGACACGAGACGCCGCGTGGCCAGGTCCGGTTTGGGGGTTCGGCGCGCGGCGGGGTTATGACGCTTCCGCGCTGGAAAGAACGTCGCGAGATTTCGTCGCAGCCTTAGGTCGTATTTTAACCGATCAATCGCGCCTTGCGCAGGCGTAGAACGACGACTAGTGTCCGCGCCGACAAGGGCGTTGTAGGGTAGCGGCGCTCGGCCGTGCTTATTTGAGAAGGTAATGTCGATTTCGTCCTCCTCCGTCGATGCGATCGTCGAACGACGCAGAATGCGTCGGCAACTCGCGTTTTGGCGCGCTGCGGCCTTCGTTGTGCTGGCTGTGGCGATTATCGCGATCGCTTGGCGTTTCGGCGGCATCGGAACGGGATCGCCGCTGCAAGCCCATATCGCCAGGGTTTCAATCGACGGCCTCATAACAGGCGACGACGCGACGTTGAAGATGCTGCGCGACATCGGAGATTCGAACGCCGAAGCTGTCGTTCTTTCGATTGAAAGCCCGGGCGGCACCACGACAGGGTCCGAACTCGTTTATGACGAAATTCGACGCCTCGCGACCGACAAGAAAAAGCCCGTCGTCGCCGTCGTCGGTACTATGGCGGCATCCGGCGCTTATATTGCGGCGCTCAGCGCCGACCGTATCTTTGCCCAGGGCAATTCGCTCGTCGGTTCGATTGGCGTGCTGATCCAATATCCAAATTTCGCCGGTCTTCTCGACAAAGTCGGCGTAAAATTCGAGGCGGTGAAATCGTCGCCTCTGAAAGCCGCGCCAAACGGCCTCGAGCCGACTAGCGAAGAGGCGCGGGCGGCGATGGCGGCGCTGGTCTCCGATAGTTTCGATTGGTTCAAACAATTGGTGAAAGATCGTCGCCATCTCAGCGACGAAGAATTGGCGAAGGTCGACGACGGCCGTGTCTTTACCGGCCGCCAGGGATTGCCGCTCAAACTCGTCGACGCCGTCGGCGGTGAGCGCGATGCGATCCATTGGCTCGAAAAAGAGAAGGGCGTCGCCAAAGATTTGCCGATCAAGGATTGGAAACCCGACCGCAGCCTCGGGCGTTTTGCATTTTTCGGGTCGGCGGCGGCGGTCGCTGACGGCTTAGGACTGACAAGTCTCGGCGCGACGTTACGTCAAGGCGAACTTGCCGCGGATGGGCAATTGCTTGACGGTCTTGTGTCGATTTGGCAGCTTCCTAGCCGTGACTGAGTGGAAATTCCACATTGCGTCCTTTTGCCGGTCGCCAATAACGGGGAAATCCATTGATTAAGTCCGAACTGGTGCAACGGATGTCGGCGCGCAATCCACATCTTTACCAGCGCGACGTTGAAAATATCGTCGACGCCATACTTGATGAGATCACGGCTGCTTTGGCCCGCGGCGAAAGGGTTGAGTTGCGCGGATTCGGCGCTTTTTCGACCAAGCAGCGCGCGGCGCGGACGGGTCGCAACCCACGTACGGGCGATCAGGTTCCCGTGATTGAAAAGGTCGTGCCTTTCTTCAAGACGGGTAAGGAAATGCGCGAGAGGCTCAATAAAGGCGTGACGGGCTGAATCGACCTGCCGATGCTGAAACTCGTCAAATTCCTCATCGTGGCGCCGATCGCGCTTCTTCTATTGGTCTTCGCTTTCGCCAATCGCCAGATTGTCAGTATTTCCTTTGATCCATTTGTCTCCGACGACAGTCCCGCATTCGCGCTGACGGCGCCGCTGTTCCTCGTTCTTATTCTGACGTTGATGGTCGGCGTGATTGTCGGCGGCGCGGCCGTATGGCTGAGCCAGGGCCGTTTTCGCCGCGCCGCGCGACGAAATCGCGCCGAAGTCGATCGTCTCCGCGAGCGCGTCACGAATGCGCCAGCCATCCATTGATTGATCTTAAGCCAAATGCGCGGGTCCTTTGATCCATGCGGCTGATCAGCGCGAAAGATCTCGACGAAAAGTTGGATTTTCCCGCGTTGATCGACGCTCTCGCCGAGGCTTTTCGCGGCGGCCTCACCGCGCCGATGCGTCATCACCATCCGATCGAGCGTAAGGGCGCTTCGCCGACGCATCTGCTTATGCCGGCCTGGACCACGGGCGACTATCGTGACGGCGCATATCTTGGAACCAAGATCGTCAGCGTCTTTCCAGACAATAGCGCGCGCGGCCTGCCGGCGGTTCATGGCGTCTATGTGCTGCAATCCGGCGATACCGGCGAACCGCTCGCCGCGATCGACGGGACGCGATTGACGCAATGGCGCACCGCCGCCGCTTCCGCGCTTGCCGCGCGGTTCCTCGCGCGGCAGGACGCGCGGCGTCTACTGATGGTCGGCGCCGGCGCGCTGGCGCCCTATTTCGTGCGGGCGCATCGCGCCGTGCGGCCACTCGAAGAGATTGTCATTTGGAACCACCGCCGCGCCAGCGCCGAGCGTCTGGCGACGGCATTAGCGGGCGAGGGTCTCAATGTCATTGTCGCGGATGATCTCGAAACAGCGGCGCGCAAGGCTGACGTCATTTCTTGCGCGACCTTGTCGCCGACGCCCTTGATCAAGGGCGAATGGCTGTCCGCCGGACAACATGTCGATCTTGTCGGCGCTTTCAATCTGCATATGCGCGAAGCGGACGACGCTGCGTTGAAGCGCGCCCGTCTGTTCGTCGATACGCCGGCGGCTTTGCACGAAGGCGGCGACGTCGCCATCGCGATCGCCAAAGGCGTGATCGACAAGACGGATATCGTCGCCGATCTTCCTGCGCTTTGCGGCGGCGCCGAGGGGCGACGAAGCCCGGAGGAAATTACCTTGTTCAAAGGGGTCGGCGCGGCGATCGAGGATTTAGCGGCGGCGATGCTGGTCTGGAAAAGGTACGTTCAGAACGTGTGAAGACCGGCAAGGATGAGGGGCGGATGAAGGCGACCAAAGTCGACATCATCGAAGCGGGTCGCGCCTTGCGGATCGTCTGGGACAATGGCGAGAGCGATCGCTTCCATGCGGTCTGGCTGCGTGACAACGCGCTCGACGCCAAGACCCGCAGCCCGACGAACGGCCAGCGCCTGATGACGGTTCTGGATATCGCCGAAAATGTCGTTATCGCCTCCGCGTTGATCGACGGACGCGGCGACGTCGCTTTGATTTTCGCGCCCGATCCGCATGAATCTATCTTCCGCGCCGCATGGCTCTGCGCCCGCTCATACGATAAAGCGCCGCCGCGCGAACGAGGGTGGGTCGGGCCGGAAATCGAACTTTGGGACAATACACTGCAAAGCCGGGCTCCGGCCGCCGCGTATCCGCAGTTGCGCCGCGATCGGCGCGCCCTCGGCGATTGGCTAGAGACGGTCAGGCGCTATGGCTTCGCCATTTTGACCGAGACGCCGGTTCACTCGGGAGGTCTTGCCGAGATCGCCGATCTATTCGGCTATATCCGCGAGACTAATTACGGCCGTTGGTTCGACGTCAGGGCCGAAGTCAATCCCAGCAATCTCGCTTACACGAACCTCGGCCTGCAGGCCCATACCGACAATCCCTACCGCGATCCCGTCCCCACGCTGCAATTGCTGAATTGCCTCGAAAATTCTGTCGAGGGCGGCGATTCCATCGTCGTCGACGGGTTCAAAGCGGCGCAACGCCTGCGTGAGGAAAATCCGCGCGGCTTCGATTTGCTCAGCCGCTATCCCGCGCGCTTCGAATATGCCGGCGCGGCCGGCGTGCGGCTCGGCGCTAAACGTCCCTTCATTGAACTGGGGCCGGACGGCGAATTGATCGCGATCCGATTCAACAACCGCTCTGCGGCGCCGATCGTCGATGTTCCCTATGATGCGATGGAGGCGTTCTACGCCGCCTACCGTCGCTTCGCCGCCATTCTCGAAGATCCCAGCATGGAGGTAACCTTCAAACTGCAGCCCGGCGAGGCTTTCATCGTCGACAATATGCGCGTGCTGCATGCGCGAAAGGCTTTCTCCGGCTCCGGCAAGCGCTGGCTCCAGGGCTGCTACGCCGATAGGGACGGCCTTCTCTCGACGCTCGCGGCGATTGAAGCGGAAATCGCGCGAGCCGCGGCCGAATGAACCCGCCCGCCCTCGACGCGAGGACCATCGTCCCGTTCCTCGCCGACATTTTCGAGCGCCGCGGCGCCGAGGAATATCTCGGCGAGCCGGTGACCATGGCTGAACATATGTTGCAAAGCGCCTGGTTCGCCGAACAGGAGGGCGCGGGCGACGCGCTTGTCGC
>JASLHV010000305.1 GCA_030153205.1 Roseiarcus sp.
GCGTTTAGAAGATGCAAAGGAATTGTGTGCGCGCTCTCTCCTCTCAGCGCGCGCCGCCCTTCGCCCCGAATCGCTCCGCAATCGCCGCGGCGATCGTCCGGCTCGAATCAATCGGCTCGTACGAGAATGTCTCGAGCTCTCCCTCGAAAACCCGCGCCGCGCCGGTTTTGCGCAGGCCGGCAAGAAAAGCATCGATGCGCTTGCCGCCGCCGCTGGGTCTAAAGACATGGACCGGCGCGCCGGTCGCGACGGCTTCGCCCATCATATTGACGCTGTCGCCAGTCACGAGGATAGCGTCGGCTTGCGCCAGCATCGCGCCGTAGGGATTGTCGCCCGCGCCGTCCCATACGAAGGTCCGCGCGGGATCGGCGGCTTCGAGCCCCTTGCGAACAGCGGCGAGGAGTTCGGGCGGCGTGCGGCGCGAGGGCGTCGCCATCACACTATAGCCCTGCGCCGCTATGTCGCGCGCGGCTTTCGTCATGCGTTCGAGATCGGCGGCGACGAAGCCATGCGCGGCGCTGGGGCCGCCAAGGATGATCGCCGCCCGCGGGGACGGCAAAGCGGCGATGCGCGGATCCGGCGTCTGGCGCAGACGTTCGAGGCGGGCGGCGGAGAAAGGATGGGGCGAGGTCAGCGTGGCGACGACATTCGCGCCGGCAAGCTCGTCGTGAAGCGGTGCCCAGATGAGGTCGAATTCGCGCCGGGCGTAACGCGGATCCTGCAAGAAGACGGCGAAGACTTTATCGCCGCCGGCCCGTTTGAACGCGCGGATATAAGGTACGGTCACGCGCCCGCTGGCGATCACGATGTCGGGAAAAGGCGGCGCGAGAACCGAGCCCGGTCGTTTGGGCGAGTCTTTCGGATCGACCGGGCCATAGGGCGCGAGACGTTTGAAGATGGCGCGCGGCGCGACGATGATCTTTTTATAGGGAATGCCGAGGGCTTCGGCGACGCCGATGCAATTGATCTCATGGCCGGCCATGCCCGAAGAAACAACGAGGACGCGCGCGTCGCTCCTGATCAACGCGTGCCCCATCCTTCCTTCGCGTCAAAGTCCCATTTGGCTCGGTAGCCAATAAGCGAAAGCATGGGCGAGCTGGCCGATGCGGTTCTGTTGAGTCCCCGTTTCGTAGTTCACGCCGCCGGTGAAGTTCTGAAGCGGGACGAACAGCGGATAAACGGCAAGCTCGCCGCCATTCGGACCGACAACGGCGGCGGAGCCGTCAATATTGTCCATGGCCTCAACCGCGCCGGACGGGCCAACGACGCCATTGCCCGATGCGCCGAGGTACACGCTGTGAATGCGCACAACGAGCGTCGGGGCCGATCGGTCGCCCGGGACGAGCCGATCGGCAAAAGCGGCCTGCAATTCGCCGGGCAATACTTGCGCCAGCCAAGTCGAAGTCGGCGGTCCAACGCTATCGGCGATCGGCGAGACGTCGACTTTGACTGCGCGAAAATGCGCGCCGGGCGAAAGCGGCGCGCTCGCGGCCGCGGCGGCCGTCAGGCAAGCAATGCCGAAGCCGACGGCTGCGCCGCGCAGGAATTTTGCCGAGTCCATGAAGAACCTCGCTGTCGCGCAGCCGCCGCAAGAGCGGGCCCACAAAGGATGACCCAGCTAGATTACACGAAAGCCACTTTCAAGATTTCGTAGCTCTTGCCGCCGCCGGGCGTGTTCACTTCTACCGTGTCGCCCTTCTTCTTGCCAATCAGCGCGCGCGCGGTCGGCGAGGTGATCGAGATGCGGCCTGATTTCACGTCGGCTTCGCTTTCACCGACGAGCTGGAGAACTTTCTCCTCCTCAGTGTCTTCGTCGATCAGCGTCACGGTCGCGCCGAATTTCACGGTCGAGCCGGAGAGCTTCGACACGTCGATCACCTCGGCGCGCTGCAGCTTGTCCTCAAGCTCGGCGATCCGGCCTTCGTTGAGGGACTGAGCTTCCTTGGCGGCGTGATACTCGGCGTTCTCCGAGAGATCGCCATGCCCACGCGCTTCCGCGATCGCTTGAATGATTCGCGGGCGTTCGACTTGTTGAAGGCGTTGGAACTCCGCAAAGAGCTTGATGTGGCCTTCGGCGGTGATCGGGAACTTCTCCATTCGTCAACCTTGCTCTTATCCGGGTTGGCTCTCAACGATTTTCACGCCGAGCCAACGTATAAATCACAATCGTTCCTAAGGCAGGCCAGCCATGGGAGCGGGAAGCCTCGTCTAGCGACTCAAGGGAAATAGTCCTGCAGCGCCCTCACTTCGAGGTCGCCGCCGACATAGGCCTTGATGCCCTGAGCCGCTGCGATAGCGCCTGCTAGAGTGGTGTAATAGGGCGCCTTATGCAAGAGGGCTGCGCGGCGCAGGGAGCGAGAATCCGCCAGCGCCTGGGCCCCTTCCGTCGTGTTGAAAACGAGCTGGATCGAGCCGTTTTTAATCGCGTCGACGCAATGGGGGCGCCCTTCCGAAACCTTGTTGATTTTCTGCGCCGCGACGCCCTCGCCGGCGAGATAGCGTTGCGTGCCGCCGGTGGCGAGAATCTTAAAGCCGATGCCGGCGAGCAGCTTCATCGTCTCGAGAATGCGCGGCTTGTCGGCGTCACGCACTGAAACGAAGACGGCGCCGGAGCGCGGCACGCTTACCCCCGCCCCGAGTTGGCTTTTGGCGAAAGCAACGTCGAAAGCCCGGTCGAGCCCGATGACCTCGCCGGTCGAGCGCATCTCGGGGCCGAGCACCGTGTCGACGCCGGGGAAACGCGCGAAAGGAAACACCGCCTCCTTCACGCCGACATGGTCCAAGGCGCCGAGCTTCAGGTCAAAGCTTGCGAGTTTCTCTCCCGCCATCACCCGAGCGGCGATTTTGGCGATCGGCTTGCCGATGACTTTGGCCACGAAAGGCACCGTACGCGAGGCGCGGGGATTGACCTCGAGGACATAGATTTGGCCGTCCTTCAGCGCAAATTGCACGTTCATGAGACCGCCGACCTTCAGCGCCAAGGCGAGCTTGCGCGTCTGTTCGGCGAGCCTTTCCACGGTCGCGGCGTCGAGCGAACGGGGCGGCAGCGAGCAGGCGCTGTCGCCAGAGTGAATCCCCGCCTCTTCGATATGTTCCATCACGCCGGCGACGATGGCCTCGCCTCCGTCGGCGAGCGCATCGACGTCGACTTCGACCGCGTCCGAGAGATAACGATCGAATAACAAAGGGTTGTTGCCGAGCACAGTATTGATCTGGCCGGTCTTGTCGTTGGGATAACGGGCTTTGACGTCTGAAGGGACGAGGCCGGGCAAAGTGCCGAGGAGGTAATCGTCGAGATCGCTCTGATCGCGAATGATCGCCATCGCCCGCCCGCCCAAGACATAGGATGGACGCACCACCAGCGGCAGGCCGAGATCGGCGGCGACGAGACGGGATTGCTCGACCGAATAGGCGATGCCGTTTTTCGGCTGCTTCAAACCCAGCTTGTCGAGAAGGCGTTTGAAGAGATCGCGATCCTCGGCGAGATCGATCGAATCGACGGACGTGCCGAGAATCGGCGCGCCGGCCTGTTCGATGGCCCTGGCGAGCTTCAGCGGCGTCTGGCCGCCGAATTGTACAATGACGCCCTTGAGCGTCCCCTGCTCGCGTTCTTTCTCGAGGATCGCGACGACGTCCTCGACGGTCAGCGGCTCGAAATAAAGGCGATCGGATGTATCGTAATCCGTCGACACCGTCTCCGGATTGCAATTGATCATGATCGTCTCGTAGCCGGCCTCGCTCAGCGCGAAACAGGCGTGACAGCAGCAATAATCGAATTCGATGCCCTGACCGATGCGGTTTGGGCCGCCGCCGAGAATGACGATTTTGTCGCGCGAAGACGGCCGCGCTTCGCAGACTGGCGCCGCGCCGAAGGGCGATTCATAGGTCGAGTACATGTAAGCCGTCGGCGAAGCGAATTCCGCCGCGCATGTGTCGATCCGCTTGTAAACCGGCGCAACGCCCGCGGTGCGGCGCGCT
>JASLHV010000314.1 GCA_030153205.1 Roseiarcus sp.
CCGGTATGGAGGTCTAGTGGTCCAGCCACTATCGAATGATGGCTTCAACGCATACATTTTCTGAAGGACGAACCGGCTTTGGCGACGCTCTTGCGGAATTTCTCATGACCGCGGTCCAAATCCGGCCGTCAGCCCCGACCGCCGTACGACATTACAGCGACGTTTCTTGGCCCGAAAGCGCAAATGCCGGCTTCACGGTGGAAAGAAAGGGAAAAGCGGGCTCTACAGGCGCGAGCCAAGAGGGTGTATTCAGGCCAAGGCCATATTTGACGCGATGCAGAAAATCAATACATCGTTGATCATGAGGCGCCGCTAGCCAACATCGATAACAGCCCTTGCAGTGACGGCGATGGATCGCGATCCCATACAATTTGGGTACGGTTGTGCGAAAATCGCTCCTTCGCCTTCAACACGCGCGCACCACGGGATTTTGAGCGTTAGTTTGCGCTGACGGGCGGCAATGTCATGAGGCATTAGTGACGCGCCACCCGATTCCAATCAGTTAACGTGACAACGCCCTCTATTCGCTTACTCCGCGAGAAACTTCTCGATCCGCGCCGCCATTTCGTTCGGGCGGGTCACCATGAACAAATGCCCGTCGTCGATGATCTCCAGTCGCGCATTCGGCATTATCGCCGCCATGAGTCTGCCGTTTATCGGTGGAATGATCGGGTCGTCTGAGCCAGAAAGGATTAGAGTGGGTGTATCGAGACGCCATAGCCAAGGCAGGCTCGACCAGCCCGCCAATGCAAGAAGCTGATAGAGATATCCGAGACCGCTTGCGCCTGACATTGCCTGCGCGTGGCGAGTTATGAGCTGTGGATCGCGACGGAATTCACCGCCGTAGATGCGAGGGGCAATGTCGCGCATGAAATTCTTGTCAAGATAGCGACGCGGCGTCGCGAGGCTCCATAGGACCGACGGACGTCCCGGCGCCATGATGACGCCGGGAGAAGTCGCGGCGAGCACAAGCTTGCGGCACGTGCGCCGGTATTGATGAGCAAATTGCTGCGCTAACCCCCCGCCCCACGAGACGCCCGCGACGTCGATCTGATTGTAGCTGAGCTGCTCCATCAGCCTGGCCGCGAGGCGCGCCATTGTCGAGGGACGATAGGGCAAGGACTGCGACGGCGAGCCGCCTACCCCCGGAATATCGAAAATAATCGCCTCGACTTCGGAAAGAGCAAGAAGGAAGGGTTTTGCGAGCTCCCAATTCGCGCCAATGCCGTTAAAGAGAAGAAGCGGCGGCCGCGTCTTCGAACCGCGTTTGATCGCGACGCGGAGCGATTGGCCACGGACGTCGATCGTCCGTACGTCAATCGCGTCGGCGCTGGAGTCCAAAAAGCTAGTCGAAGACATAGGTTCCAGGCGCTGGCGCGCCCGCTGGATGACGATCGTCGCCGAGCCTCGCCGGCGCCGGGACCTCGTCGCCTGACCGATCGATTAACCAGTCGCGCCAGTGCGGCCACCAGCTACCGCTTTTCTTTTCCCCCTGGGCCAAGAACGCATCGGCGTTCGGCGCGTTGGCGAGGCCGGTTACGAACGATGCTTTTGGATTGGTCGGCGGATTGAGAAGGCTCTGCAGGTGACCGCTGTTCGACAGAACGAAAGTGACGTCCTTGCCATAGATTTGCGCGCTGCGATAGACGCCCTTCCAAGGCGTGATGTGATCAGTAACGCCGCCGACAACATAAGCGTCCGTTTTGACGCGACGCATGTCGAGAGCTGCGCCGTCGAGCGTTAGCCTGTTGGCGTTGACGAAGGGATTGGTGAAGTAGAGATCGATGTAGTCGCCATGGAGCCGGGCCGGTAGCCGCGTCGTGTCGGCGTTCCAGTAAAGGATATCGAAAGCCGGGGGCGTCGCGCCGAGAAGATAGTTGTTCACCCAATAATTCCAGATGAGATCATTAGGCCGCATCCAAGCGAACACACGCGCCAAATCCTCGCCCGCGAGCACGCCGCGAAGCCGCGAGGCCTCTTTGGCGGCCTTCATCGTTTCCGGCGTTACCAACGACATGACGGGCGTGTCGAGGTCGGTTGTCAAATCCAGGACGCAGACCAGAAGCGTGACGTTCTTCACCTTATGTCGACCGTTCGCAGCAAGAGAAGCAACATAGGCAGAGGCGGTGATGCCGCCCGAACAGGGCCCGAGCATTGTCACATCCTCGCTTCCAGTGATCGCAATGGCGGCGTTGGTCGCCTCGTCCAATGCTGCGACGTATGTGTCGAGACCCCAGTCCCGCTGTTTAGCGGTAGGATTTCTCCAACTGACAGCGAAAAATTGAAAACCGCTCTTCAGCAGATATTGGACCAGGCTTTTGTCGGGCGCCAAATCGAGGGAATAGAATTTATTGATCTGCGGCGGTGAATAGACGATAGGCCGACGCCGAACGCTCGGCGTCATCGGCGCATATTGAATGAGTTCCAGTACTTCGTTGCGGAAGACGACGGCGCCTGGCGTGGTGGCGAGATTGCCGCCAACCTTGAAGCCGGATTTATTGACTTGCGACGGCAAGCCGCCGTTTTGGGCGAGATCCTCGACGAAATGTTTGAAGCCGCGCCAGAGGCTCTCGCCTCCCGTATCGACGGCTTGACGCACTGCGGCGGGGTTGGTCAGAAGACTGTTGGTGGGAGCGATCGCGTCAACCAAGATCGAGGCGAACAGCCGGGCGCGCTGCTTGTCTGCTGCGCTGAGGCTCGTACCGTCGATGAATTTATCAACTGCCGCGCCCCAGGCGAGATAGGTCTGCAGCAGGCGCTTGTGCAGGCCGCTCGTCTTCCAGGCGCCGTCGCCGAAGCGCTTGTCTCCGGCAACTGGCGCACGCTCGGATTCCCCCGCCATGATCTTGGTGACTTCGCCTAGAAACGCCAACCATTGATTGGCCGCGACCAGCGGCTCGCTCGCAAGCGCTCTGAACATCAGATTGGCGTTGTCAGCGAGATCCTTGCCGCGCAAGCCGACGAGCGGGTTCAGCGCAAGAGTCTCGCGCTCTCGGTCCTCTTCCATCGGTGGGCCATTTGTGTCCGAGCTTTTGGTCATCGTCATCCCACTGGTTGCGGCGTCTTGCCTGGAATGATGAGCGCCAGCGTTTCGGCGATGAAGGCCGGCCGCTCGGCGCCCTCGATTTCCATCACATTAATCGTCTTCATCACCAGTTGGCCCGCCTCCTTCGGCTCCACTGAGGCGAGAGAAACGCGCAGACGGACGTGCGCGCCAGCTTTGACCGGCGCGAGGAACCGTACTTTGTCGAGCCCATAGTTGAGGCCCGCCGCGGCGTCAGTTGGAATGATGCCGATATCCATCGACAGCCGCGCAATCAGCGACAACGTGAGATAGCCATGGGCGATTGTCCCGCGAAACGGACTCTCCCGCTTAGCCCGCTCGACATCGACGTGAATCCACTGATGGTCGCCGGTACATTCGGCGAATTGGCTGATCTGCTCTTGATCAACCGTCACCCAATCTGAGACGCCGAGTTCGCGACCGATCAAGTCCCGGACATTGGCGAGCGTGAGCTGGCTCATCCTCTCCTCGTTGGGTCAAGCGTTGAACATCAAGCCGCAACGCCGTATTTCGTACGCAATTCCTTTTTGTCGATCTTGCCGACGCTGGTGCGCGCCAGCGCCTCGACGAACAGGATACGCTCGGGGATGCCGAATTTAGAGATGGTTCCGTTGTCGCAGAAAGTCTTTACATGGGCTTTGATGTCGCTCTCGGCGACCGGCGGCTCGGTTTTCGGATCGCGTACGACCAGCGCAAGAGGACGCTCGCCCCATTTCTCATCCGCGACGCCTATTACGGCGCATTCCGCGACGCCGACGCGCTGCGTGATGATGTCTTCCAGCTGTAGCGACGACACCCATTCGCCGCCTGTCTTGATGACGTCCTTGATACGGTCGGTGATCTGGATGTAGCCGTCGGGATGCATGACGGCGATATCGTTCGTATGGAGATAGCCGCCGGCCCATAGTTGTTCCGACGCCTCGGGATTGTTGAAATATCCCTGCGTGAGCCAGGGCGCGCGGGCGACGATCTCGCCGGCCGTCTGTCCGTCGCGCGGCGCTTCCTTCATATTCTCGTCGACGATGCGCAGTTCGACCAAGGGACAGGCCAGACCCGCCCTCGTCCGGATCTCGACCTCGCGGTCGGGGTCTCCGGTGATGTCGCTGGACATGACGTGGGCCACCGCGAGTAACGGGCCGGTTTCCGACATGCCATAGCCGGCGAAAATGTCGACGCCGGCGGCAAGCGCCTGTTTCGCCAACGCCTTGGGCAGCGCGGAGCCGCCAATCACCATTTTCAGACCGGCGAGGTCGAGATTTGCTCTCGCCGCCGCGGCGAGCAGCATCTGCAGAATCGTCGGCACCCCATGTGTGATCGTTACGCCTTCGCTCTTGATCAGCTTGATCAGCAACGCCGGATCATAGCGACCGGGATAGACCTGCTTGACGCCTGCGAAAGTCGCGGCCCAGGGGAAGCCCCAGGCGTGGACATGGAACATTGGCGTGATCGGCATGTAGACATCGTCGCGATGGAAGCGTCCCTGTTGCGCCGCCGCGCCGAAAACCGCCAATTCCACCATGGCGTGGAGGACGAGCTGCCGATGGCTGAAGTAGACACCTTTCGGCTGGCCGGTCGTGCCGGTCGTATAAAAGGTCGTCGCCTGAGTATTCTCATCGAAATCGGGAAAGTCGAAATCCGGCGCCGCAGCGGCGAGCAATTGCTCGTATTCGTCGACGAAATCGAGCCCACCGGTCGCGGGCTCGGCTTTATCCGACAGGACGACGAGCGTACGCACTTTCGTCAGCTGCGGCATGATGGGCTTGATCAGATCGACGAACTCGTCGTTGATCAGCAACACCGTGGGACCGGCGTGGTTGATCGTATAAACGATCTGTTCCGGCGACAATCGCACGTTAACCGTCTGCAGGATCGCGCCCATCATCGGGATCGCGAAAAACGCTTCCAGAAAACGATGGCTGTCCCAATCCAACACCCCAACCGTGTCGCCGGGAAGAACACCGAGCGCGGTCAAGGCGCTCGCCAGCCGGCCGATGCGGCGACGCAAGTCGGCATAACTCAGGCGCTTCTGGTCGCGATAGACAATTTCCTGGTTAGGCCGATAGCCCATGGGGGCGCGCAGGAGCTGCTTGATTAACAACGGGTAGGAATGCGCCGCCTTGGCTGCAGCAATCAGTCTGCCGCTCATGAACGTCCTCCCTTTGATCGCCTATGGCGTTTCACGGGCCAAGCCGTGAAGCTTACGAAGCCTTGACCGGGTTTGAACCGCCGCTCTCTCGTCGTGTTGAGTTTCGCGCCAACGTCCGGCGCCGTGAAGGTTCCAAGCGGCCGGTAGAGGGTTCGATTCGGCCAATTGAACTGCGCAAGGAGCCAGCGCCCATGGCCGCGCGAAATTCACGCGGTGTCTGCGCCGTCCATCGCCGGAACGCCTGTCGGAAGTTGGCGGCGTCGCTGAACCCTAGGGCGAAGGCGATATCGTCATTGGTCATCGTTGTATCGCGAAGATATTTTAGCGCGAGATGGGCGCGGAGTTCGTCCTGCAGCGCACGGAAGGACGTATTCTGCTCTTCCAGTTTTCGACGCAGCGTCCTCGTCGTCGTGCGCAACATTTTCGCGATCGCCGGCAGCGTCGGGCGTCTGGCCACATCCTGAAGAAGCGCTTTGCGCACCTTTCCTGCGGCGCCGGCGCGGGTCGACATCTCGGCAAGAAGCTCATCGCAAGTCGCACGGATCAACGTGTAAGTCGTCTGATTGCCCAACGTCGGCCTCAGGTTCAGCCAAGCCGAAGCGAAAACGAGTTGATTTGCCGACTCGCCAAAACTGACGGGACAGCCGACCAGTTCGGGAGCAATACCGAAATCATTGGACGGCCCATAAGTCATCGTAAGTTTCACCGGCTTGAACGCGGCTCCCATGATGTCGCGATGCAACGAGAGATGGATGCCGAGCTGAAGCTCGGTGATAAATCTCAAAAGGCGAGCGTCGATCGACGGATGCGTTAGGGGTCGTATCGTCCAAATGCCGTTCTCAGCGCTCTCAGAGAAGGAAATTTCCGCGAGTGGCGCCGCCAAAAGATGATAAGCGACGGCGAAATCCATAGTCTTGCGGAAATCGGCACCGCAGAGAATAGCGAATCCGTACATGCCATAGGCCGAAACATGGATGTTCGAGCCGATTTTGAAAGGCAGATGCCGATCACGGCTCGTCGTCATCGCATTGCGAAGCATCTGGACCATTTGATCCAGCGAGATGCGCGTCTCGGGCGCGCGCAGATCCTCAAGCGACAATTCAACGCCTCGCAACGCCTCCTCTGGCTGGACGCCCAGCCTGGATAGGGAATCCATCACCGCGGCGAGCTTCGTCGCTGTATAGACCTTATCCCCAAATCCAACTGTCGCCATCGATTTTATATGCTAAGTGAGCTTGATGTGATGACCTATGTACGCCAAGAGTTTCCGCGCCCCGCGCTACAGCAAAAGAAGGCACGAAGCTCGTGACGAGCATAAGCCGAAGCCTTGCTCCTGCTCAAACAAAAGCGCTGAGGCCGGTAATCGCCTTGCCGACGATCAACGTGTTCATCTCTCGCGTCCCTTCGTAAGAATAAATTGCCTCGGCGTCCGCGACGAAGCGGCCGATATGGTTCTCCAGGAGAATGCCGTTGCCGCCAAGCAATTCGCGGGCGTAGCCAACCGTCTCACGGCATTTGACGGTACAAAAAGCCTTGGCCAGCGACGCATGCTCGTCGCGCATCTTGCCCTCGTCCTGCAATTGCGCGAGACGCAACATCATGGCCTGGGTCGCCGTCACATTACCGAGCATGCGCACCAGCAAATCCTGAACCAGCTGGAACCCGCCAATCGGCCTGCCGAACTGCTGGCGCATTTGCGCATAGCGTAACGCATGCTCATAGGCGCCCATCTGGCAGCCGACAGCGAACCAGGCGACGCCGGTGCGAGTCATCTGGAGGACCTTGGTGGTGTCCTTGAACGTATTGGCGTTTTGCAGACGGTCCTCTTCTGGCACGCGGCAGTCGTTCAATGTGATCAAGCCATTTTGGACCACGCGCAGGGCCATCTTGGATTCGATCTTCCTGACCGAGAAGCCAGGATTGTCGTTGCCGACCACGAAGCCCTTGACCTGACCGGAGGATTCTTCGCGGGCCCAGATCACATTGATATCGGCGAAAGTGGAGTTGCCGATCCATTTCTTTTCGCCATTGAGAATCCATCCGTCGCCCTCTCGGCGGCAGGTCGTCGTCATGCCGCCGGACGTCGCCGACCCGACGAGCGGCTCGGTCAGGCCGAAGGAGCCAATTTTCTCGAAACGCATCATCGGCGGCAGCCAGCGCTGTTTCTGCTCCTCGTTGCCGCAGAGGTAGATCGAGCCGGCGGATAAGCCGGTATGAACTCCATAGAATGTGGCGATAGAGCAGTCGATCCGGGCGAGCTCCATGCAAATGACGCCGTTCAA
>JASLHV010000372.1 GCA_030153205.1 Roseiarcus sp.
TCTCGCAGACCAATTCGGCCTGAACGTCGTAGCCATATTGCGCGTCGAGGAAAGATTCGATCGTGATGACGACGCCGCTCACCGATTCCAAGACGATGAATTGCGGTCGTCGCGCCGGCGCATTGGTCGTGGCTCGCGCGCTGGTCACGGCGACGGAAGAATATTCCTCGTCGAGCAGAAAGCGGGCGATGTCGAATTCGTGCACCGCCGAATTGGCGATGACCAGATCGGAGGTGATGTAGCTCGGCGCGACGGCGTTGCGGTGGATGCAATGGAAGAAGAGCGGGTGGCCGAACCGGCCGCTTGCAATGTCCGCCCTCATGGCGCGATAGCCCGGATCGAACCGCCGCATGAAGCCGACCTGGATGAGGCGGCGTCCGCTTTTGATCTCCGCGGCGATCACCGCCCTGCATTCTTCCAAACTCGAGGCCAGCGGCTTCTCGCACAAGGCGTGTTTGCCGGCCTCGACGCAGGCGATCGACAGTTCGGCATGGGCCGTATCGGGGGCGGCGATAATGACGGCCTGCACGTCGCGATCGGCGATGAGGTCTCGCGCCGAAGATAAAGTCTGAACGCCCTTCGCTGTGGCGGCGACGGCCTCGGCGCGCTGCGCGTCGGCGTCATAGACGGCGACGAGTTCAGCGCCGGCGACGTCGCCGACAAGGATGCGCGCATGATCGGCGCCCATGACGCCGCATCCGATGAGTCCGATCCGCACGGCCATTCGTACCTCCCTGCCCCTCGCTTATGTCAACCATAGCTCGCGTTTGCGAGGATGCATTCGCGCGGCTTATGCGACGCTTCACTTCACCCCAAGGCCGTCGACCGCCAATGAACCATCGCCATGCCGAAGAGGATCATGGCGAAAGCCTGATGCAGCAGGCCGGCCGCGATCGGCACGACAAAAATCAGCGTCACGATCCCAATCGCCGCCTGCGCAAGCGCGAGCCCAGCGACCGCGGCGGCGCGCTGAACAAGGCGGCTGCGCGGCAGCCAACGGGCGGCGGCGACGACGTGCCATAGAGCCAGGACGACGATGACATAGGCGAGCACGCGGTGCTGGAACTGCGCGCTCGCCGCGTCGTCGTAAAGATTGGTCCACCAGGGCGTCTGCGGCCAAAGATCGCCGGGGATCAGCTTTCCCTCCATCAGCGGCCAAGTGTTGTCGATGAGGCCGGCGCGCAGGCCAGCGACAAGCGCGCCAAAGCCGATCTGACAAAAGATAAGCAGAGCGATAAGGCCGCTCGCCCATTTCAGTCCGCCGCCCGCCGCATCGCGCGGACGGATGCTGAGGCCGACAGCGATCCATAGCAGCGCGCCGTAAGTCGCCGTGGCGATCAGGAGATGCGCCGCCAATCGGATCTGCGACACCTCGACGCGCTCGCTGAGGCCGGAGGCGACCATCCACCAGCCAACGATCGGCTCGAGCGCCAACAGGCCCGTCGGGATCAGGACGAGCAAGCGGATGCCGCGCAACCGGCCGGTCGCCCAGAAGAAGAGAAGCGGCAGGATGAAGGCGGCGCCGATCACGCGGGCGAGAAGGCGGTGGCTCCATTCCCAATAAAAGATTGTTTTGAAGTCAGATAAACTCATGTCCGGAAATAACTGGGAATATTGCGGAATCCTTTTATAGGCCGCAAAGGCCGCCGCCCATTCGTCGCTGTTCAAAGGCGGGAGGACGCCGGTCACAGGCTTCCATTCGGTAATCGACAAGCCGGATTCGGTGAGACGCGTTGCCCCGCCGACGATGACCATCAAAAAGATCAGCGCCGCGACGGCGAAGAGCCAAAACCGAACGAGGCGGTAACCGCCCACCTTCGCCCTGGCGCGAGATGTCGCCAGAGAGGGCGCATAGGTGTCGCTGAATGTCATTCTCGAAACCCGCCTTGAAACGCCCCGCGAGCGGAGAGATAAACGCGCCCGTCCGGCCGGGCAATGGCCGTCGCATCGGCGTGGAGGCCTGCTTGAGCATTCGCCAGAGAAAGTTCCTCGGCGGCGTCGCGATGCTGATTTTCGTGATCGTCTATGCTTTGGCCGCTATGGCTCTGGCGCAGTCGCGGCCGATCCAGGAGGCGCCGGGGCTCGTGCAGACCCTCAGCTATATCGTCCTGGGGCTCGCCTGGACGCTGCCTCTCCTGCCGCTCATCAAATGGATGGAGCGGCGCGACGACAAGATCGGCTAGGCGACGTTGAGTCGACGGCCGCGGTTCCAAATCGCGAAAGGCGCCCCGGAAAGCAGGATTTCGACATAGCCCTCATCCTGCCAGGCGCCGTTCACCGAAAGGCGCGGCAAGGCCGTCGGATGATCGCGATGCTCGTCGAAAAGCATGCCCGGACGCGTCGTCACGGCGCTGGCGAAGCCGATTTCTTTCGCCAGCGCGAATTCACGTGCTCCGGCGCTCGTCGGATCGCCGACCGGATAAGCGAAATGGCGTAATGGCTGACCGATCCGCGCTTCGATCAACGCCTTCGAGCGCGCCATCTCGTCCCGCGCAACCTCGTGCGGCCATTTGGCGAGCATGCGGTGATTAATCGTGTGAGCGCCGATCGTCGCCAGGGGGTGGCGGGACAGAGTCTGGATCTCGTCCCAATCCATGCAAAAGGCGTTGAGAAGCGCGGCGCTATCGACTTTGGCGCGCGCGGCGAGGCCGGCGATCACGCGTAAAAGCTTTTCCTCAGGTTTAGCGCGTAAAGCCCAGTAAAGCTGATCAAAAGATGCGTTTTTTTGCGCAGGCGTCGCGCTTTGAAGAGGGCCCGGCAGCCCCTCCTCCGCCACTTCGATACGATCGAGTCTGAGGAACGCTTCCTCCAACTCCATCCACCAGAGGCGCGCCTCGCGCGAAGCAAAACCCGTCGCGATATAGGCCGTGAATGGCGCTTCATGGCGCTCCAAGACCGGCAAGGCGAACTGAACCAAATCGCGATAGCCGTCATCGAAGGTGATAGCGGCGAAGGGCGCGCCGCCGTCGGCCAAACGACGCAACGCCTCGTCCATCGTCACCAGCTCAAATCCGAGCCGGCGCACGGTCGCGAGCGCGGAGTCGAGAAATTCCGGCGTGATCTCCAGACCGCGGTTCGGTTGGAACGGCTGCGCCGGATCGCGCGTCGGCCGAACATGATGAAACATCAAAATGACGCCTCGCCCCTGCGTCATCGGGCTGGCGAGACGATGCAGCCGGGTTGCGCGAAATGCGCCAAAGCCTAGGCGCACGATTTTGTTTTTTAACGCCATTTGTTGAAGCGCCGGGGTTTGCCGGCATGAAATTAGCGGAGCGATCTTGCCAATTGCTTACAAGAGTCCGGTCGACTTAAGGCGTCTAACATTGCGTTGACCTTTTTGTGGGAGCTTTCGGCTTTCAGGCGGCGAAGGAATAGTCTTGATCAACGCGCAGAACGTCGCGATCGACGCGATGAGGCACGTTGCGACGCCGCCCCCTGCCGGCGCGCCGATGCGGCCCTTCGCCGATTTCACAATCGTCGCCAATGTAACCGAAGCCGGCGCCGCCTGGGCCGAGCTCTATGCGGAAGGCCTCGCGACGCCCTATCAAAGTCCCGTCTTCGTCGAGACGTGGCTGCGGACGATGGGACAAGCGCACGCGATCCAACCTTTGATCGTCGTTGTCCGCGATGAGACCGGACGCCCCAGCGCAATATTGCCGCTTGGCGTCAAGCACGTGATCGGCGCGCGGCTCGCCGAATTCGTCGGCGACAAGCACGCGAATTTTCACATGGGCGTCTATCGTCGCGATCTCGCGATCGACCGCGAGACAATCGTGGACCTTCTGCGCCGCGTCGCCAGCACCGCCCATATCGACGCCTATCTCTTCGTCAATCAGCCGCCGGTCTGGCAGGATCGCGCCAATCCCTTTGCCGCGCTTCCTCAACAAGAAAGTCCGAGCCTCGGTCACGCGACGCAACTGCACGAAAACTATCGCGCCTGGTTCGACGCCCATTATTCCAACGCCGCGCAGAAGAAGCTGCGAAAGAAGGCGCGCCGTCTGGCGGAAATCAGCGCGACCGCTTTTTTCAACGCCCGCGATGAAGCGACGGCTGCGACCCTGCTCGCGACGTTCTTCGCCCATAAGAG
>JASLHV010000392.1 GCA_030153205.1 Roseiarcus sp.
GATCACGGCGCAGGCACACTGATCACGCGCTGAGCTTCTCCGCGGGACGGGATTGGGATAATCAAGAAAGATCGGCGGGTTACCCTCGCCAACCCTCTCTCGCAAGCGGGAGAGGGGCGCGAAGCGCCGGACGAGGGTAAGCCGCAAGTATCGCGAGTACAGCGCGAACAACGGGATTATGTACAGCCCACATGCGCATCCTTGCGATTGATACTTCCTGCGGCGCGGCCGCGGCCTGCGTCTTGGACAGCGGCGCGGATCAGCCGATCGCGCAGGAGACCTTGCCGATGGAGCGCGGCCATGCCGAGGCGCTGGCGCCGCTCGTCCAGCGCGTGATGAGCGGTGTCGAAGGCGGCTTTGGGTCGATCGATCGCCTTGCCGCCACGGTCGGCCCCGGCTCTTTCACGGGCATCCGAATCGGTCTGGCGACGGCGCGGGCGATCGGCCTCGCCTTGTCCGCTCCGGTCGTCGGCGTCTCGACCCTCATCGCTTTCGCTGGGCCGCTGCTCATCGACCCCAAGCCTGGGATCATCGCCTCCGCAATCGACGCGCGGCATGGGTTGGCCTATCTGCAATTACTGGACGCCAGCGGCCGCCCCGTTCTGGGCGCCCGCGTCGTGACGATCCGCGACGCAGTTCGGTTGATCGGCTCCGGTCCGGTCCGGCTCGCGGGCAGCGCCGCGCCTGCGATCGCCGCGGAGGCTGCCCGCGTCGGCCTCACGGCTGAGGTCGTCGGCACTATCGCCTTCCCCGACATTCTTGCGATCGCCCAGCTCGGGCTTGTCGCCGAGCCTAGCGAATCGCCGCCGCGTCCGCTTTATCTTAAGGCGCCCGACGCCCAACCCGCCGAAAACGCCGCCATCGCCCGCGCATGAACGAGACCTCCGCATGGTCTTCTTGTTTCGAAAGGTCGCCCAGCCAGTCTTGCGGCCGTTGAACAGCGATCGCGCCGATCAATGTGCGGTCCTGCACGCGACTTGTTTCGCCCATTCCTGGTCGGCGCCGGAATTCGAGACGCTTCTTTCCAACGCCAATGTGTCGGGCGAGGCCGCCGTCGATCCGGCCAGCGACGACCTGCGCGGCTTTATCCTCACGCGTCTCGCCGCGGACGAGGCGGAAATTCTTACCATCGCCGTGGATGGCGCTCTCCGGCGGCGCGGCGTCGGCCGGGCGCTTCTGTCGGGTCATCTTGCTCGGCTGCCCTCGCTCGGCGCCAGGAAGCTCTTTCTCGAAGTCGAGCGCGAGAACGTGCCCGCGATTGCCCTCTACGCCAAATTCGGCTTCCGCGAGGTCGGGCAAAGGCCCGGCTATTATCGTAAGAGCGACGGTTCGGCGGCGACCGCCCTGGTTCTGCGTCGGGATCTGCTCTGATTGAGCGCCGCCCTCGCCCTTCCCATTGACTTTGCGACATTCCTGCGCAACGGCGGGACATTGATCGCACTCAGGCTGATCGTTGCGCTTATCGGCGCGGCTTTGGTGATCCTGATCGGCGGGCCGATTCGCCATTTCGCGCTATCGCGCGGCTGGCGGCTTGGCGAAAACCTGCCGCCATTGCTCCATCGCATTCTTTGCTTCGGCCTTGGCGTTCGCCTCAGGGTGCATGGTCAAGCCAGCGATCTAAGGCCGCAACTCCTTGTGCCCAATCATGTTTCCTGGCTCGATATTGTCGTCCTGGGCGCGGTGCGGCCAATGGAATTCCTGGCGAAAAAGGAAGTCGGCGCCGGTTTTTTGGCCCGCTTCTTGGTCGGACTACAGGGAGCGATTTACGTCGATCGCGGCCGGCGGCGAAAAATTCCGGCCGTCAACGACGAAATGGCGAAACGGATGCGCGCCGGCGCGGCGGTCGTCCTTTTCGCCGAGGCGACGACCAACGACGGCAATCGCATCCTCAGATTTCGCTCGTCCCATTTCGAAGCGTCGAAAATCGCCATCGGCGCTGAAGGGGCGCTCCAATCGGCGATCGTCCAGCCGATGTTCATCGCCTATTCGCGGCGTTGCGGCCTGCCTCTTGGGCGGGCCGAGCGGCCGTTCGTCGCCTGGTACGGAGACATGAGTTTTTTCAGTCACTTATGGCAATTTCTATTGGCCGGCAGGCTGGATTGCGACATCTATTGCGGCGCGCCGCTCCATGTGCATCACGGCGAGCGCCGCAAAGCGCTGGCGCGCCGAACCGAAAGCGCGGTGCGCGCCCTCGCCGAGCGCGCTCGGCTTGCATCGTCGCATTCTTGAAGCCGAATTCTCCTATTCTCGCCGCGGGCCAAAGGTTCTAAAGATGGATTTTGGACCGGAGACCCTTTTGGCAGCCGATTTGGATATGCTCGACCGCCCTTCGCGCGACCCTGAGATTGCGCGTCCCGACAGGCCGAAAAAGGTCTTCGTGAAGTCATTCGGCTGTCAGATGAATGTCTATGATTCGCAGCGCATGAGCGATGTCGCTGCAGCCGAGGGCTACCGGCCGGCGTCCCAGATCGAGGACGCCGATCTGGTCATCTTGAACACCTGCCATATCCGCGAACGGGCCTCGGAAAAGATCTTTTCCGAACTCGGCAAGACGCGCGAAATCAAGGAGCAGCGTCAAGCCGAAGGCCTCGAGACGATGATCGTCGTCGCCGGCTGCGTCGCCCAGGCGGAGGGGCGAGAGATAATTCGCCGTCAGTCGGCCGTCGACCTGGTCGTCGGGCCGCAGAACTATCATCGGCTGCCGCAATTGCTGCGCCAGGCGGAGCACGCGCCGGTCGTCGATACGGATTTCCCGGTTAACAGCAAATTCGATCATTTGCCGGCGGCCAAGCCCGCCGCCATCCGTTCGCGCGGCGTCGCCGCCTTCGTCACCGTGCAGGAAGGTTGCGACAAATTCTGCTCGTTCTGCGTCGTGCCTTACACGCGCGGCGCAGAATTCTCGCGTCCGGTCAGGCAGATCCTCGAGGAAGTCGCGACTTTGACCGCAGCCGGCGTGCGCGAAATCACGCTGATCGGCCAGAACGTCAACGCCTATCACGGCCTGGACGAAGATGGTTCTGTCTGCGATCTCGCCCGATTGATGCGGCGGGTCGCATCTTGTCCCGGCGTGCTGCGGATACGATATACGACGTCGCATCCGACCGACATGTCGCCAGATCTGATCCTTGCCCATCGCGACAATCCTTCTCTCGCGCCGTATTTGCACCTCCCGGTGCAGTCGGGATCGGACCGCGTGCTTGCGGCGATGAATCGTAAACATACGGTCGCCGACTATCTCGCGATTATCGGCGAGTTTCGCGCCATACGTCCCGATATTGCTCTCTCGTCGGATTTTATCGTCGGCTTTCCCGGGGAAACCGATGCGGATTTCGAAGCGACGCTCGACCTTGCGCGCAAGGTTGGCTTCGCCGCTTCTTTCTCGTTCAAATATTCGCCGCGCCCCGGCACGCCAGGCGCAGATTTGCCTGGACAGATCGACGAATCAATCAAGGCAGAGCGCCTCGCCCGCTTGCAGCAGGCGCTGGAGGATCAACGCCAGGCGTTCAATCGCAGCGCGGTCGGCGGCGTCATGTCCGTGCTGATCGAAAAACTCGGCCGCTATCCTGGCCAGCTCATTGGCCGCTCGCCCTATATGCAAGCGGTGCTGACCGAGGGCGATCCGTCGCTGATCGGGACGCTTGTCGATATTGAGATTTTGTCTGTTGGTCCCAATTCGTTGCGCGGCCGCATTGTCGCGGCGGAAGGACTTCGCAACGAAGTCCGTATGGAGACGCCTCATTGAGAGCGCAGGAACGTACACTCGTCCAGACGCCTTCGCCGAACGCCGATATGCGCGACGCAAAACCTTTCGAGACCGAAATCGCCTTTGACGACAATGGCGCGGCCTCCGTCGTCTTTGGCCATTACGATCAAAATATCGCCGCGATCGAGCGCAAGCTCGGCGTGATTGCAACGGCCAACGGCAATCACGTCGTCATCAAAGGGCCGAAGGAGGCCGCGGAACACGCGCGCCGCGTCTTTGAGATGCTTTACGAGCGCGCCAAGCAAGGTCAGGCCGCCGATCTCGGCGACGTTGAAGGCGCCATCGCCGAAGGCGCGCTGCAAGGCACTCTCTTTCCCAGCGACTCTGATCTGAAACAAGGATTTCAGCAGATTAAGACGCGCAAGCGCGGCGCTGTAAGGGCGCGGAACGCCGCGCAAAATCTCTATATCTCGGCCTTGAACCGCAACGAACTAGTCTTTGCCGAAGGCCCGGCGGGAACCGGCAAGACCTGGCTCGCCGTCGGCTACGCCGTATCGCTGCTCGAGCAGGGCGTCGTCGAAAGATTGATCCTTTCCCGTCCGGCGGTCGAGGCCGGCGAAAAGATTGGATTTCTTCCCGGCGACATGCGCGATAAAGTCGATCCGTACCTCCGGCCGATCTATGACGCCTTGTACGAATTCATGGACGGACGGATGGTCGAACGGGGCATCGAGACCGGCATGATCGAGATCGCGCCGCTTGGCTTCATGCGCGGCCGTACACTCGCCAATTCGCTCGTGCTGCTCGACGAGGCGCAAAACGCCACCGCGATGCAGATGAAAATGTTCCTGACGCGTCTCGGCGAAGGTTCGCGGATGATCGTCAATGGCGATCCGTCGCAGACCGACTTGCCGCCGGGTCAGAAGTCGGGATTGAGCGAAGCGGTCGCGCTTTGCTCGAAGCTGGAAGGCGTCGGCCATGTCGTCTTTCGTCCAGCCGACGTCGTGCGTCACGACCTCGTTCGTCGAATCGTCGCCGCGTATGAAGGCGCCAAAGACGCCAGTGGCTCGAAGCGATGAAGCTCGATATCGCCATCGATCAGGTCTCGCCGCTCTGGGCCGGCTTGCCGGAGGCCGAAGAACTCGTCGAGCGCGCGATCCTCGCGAGCGCGGCGCGCTGCGGGGTCGCGCTCCGCAAAGGCGCCGAAGTGAGCGTGCAACTGGTCGACGATGTGCAAATTCGCGCGCTGAACGCGCAATGGCGCGGCTTCGACAAGGCGACAAATGTTTTGTCCTTCCCGGCCGCGCCGGTCGACAAGCTCGCCGCATCTCCGCTTCTCGGCGATATCGTTCTCGCCTTCGAGACAATACGGCGCGAAGCGGACGATATGCGTATCAGCTTGGGCGATCATTTCACCCATTTGGTCGTGCATGGATTCTTGCATCTTGTCGGCTTCGATCATCAAGAATCTGGCGAGGCCGATCGAATGGAACGGCTCGAAACGCAAATCCTGGCGGGAATGGCGATCGCCGATCCCTATGCGCTTGATGTATTCGCGGAGCGCGAATGAGCGAAGCGCGTAAAAACGAACCGTCCGTCCCCATCGCGCCGCGCCCTGACGCGGGCGCGCCTGAGGCGCAGGCCGGACTCTTCGAACGTCTGCGCGCGCTTTTCGGACGCGAGCCGGCGTCCGTCCGCGATGATATCGAGGACGCGCTCGAAGAAGAGGGTCCGAACGGCGACTTCACGCCGCAAGAGCGCGCTATTTTAAAAAATGTCCTTGCCCTGCATGAGGTGCGGGTCGAGGACGTGATGGTGCCGCGCGCGGATGTCGTCGCCGTGCAGATCGATTCGCCTTTGAGCGAAGTGCTGGCGCTTTTCCGCACGGCGGGCCATTCGCGCTTGCCGGTTTACGGCGAAACCCTCGATGATCCGCGCGGCATGGTCCATATCCGTGACTTCGTCGACTACCTCGCCGCCGCCCCCCAATTCGGTTTGGCGCCGGAGGCTTCGGCGGAACAGCCGGCGACGCCTTTCGATATGAGCCTGCCCCTGGCGAAGGCGAAGATTTTGCGGCCCGTTCTCTTCGCGCCGCCGTCGATGCCGGCCCTTGATCTTCTTTTGAAGATGCAAGCCACGCGCACGCATATGGCCTTGGTCATCGACGAATATGGCGGCGCCGACGGCCTGGTATCGATCGAGGACGTCGTCGAAGCCATCGTCGGCGACATTGAAGACGAACACGACGAAGCCGAGACGCCGGCGATCGAGAGGACGCCGGAGGGCGCCTTCATCGCCGATGCACGCGTCAGCCTCGAGGATGCGTCGCAGGCTATCGGCCAGGATTTCTTGCAGCTTGCCGACGCCGAGGATGTCGACACGATCGGAGGCTTGGTGACGTCCAAAGCCGGGCGCGTTCCAGGCCGCGGCGAAATCGTCACCGGCATTGGCGGTCATGAATTCGAAATTCTCGACGCCGATCCGCGACGGGTGAAGCGGGTCAAGATTCACCGCTCCGCGGCGCCGCCGAAAAAGCCGGCGCCCAAACGCAAACGTGACGCGGCGGCGTCCTCCGATGTCACGCCCGGCGCGGCGGAAGAGGCTTGAAAGAGTCGGCGCGGCGTAAGGCCCGCGCTGCAATCTCGCCAGTTTCCAGGCTAAAGTCCTGTTGATGATTCGGGGCCATGGATGGCGGAATTGACTTTAAGCGCCTCAACGCATCCGAGCCGCGCCTCCCTCATCCAGATGATCGCGGAGCCGGTGATCCTCGCGACAGGGTGGCGGCGAAGAGCGATTGCTTTCGTCGCCGGCGCTGTGGGCGCGCTCGCTCTCGCGCCGGTCAATTGCTGGCCGGCCATGTTGTCGCCGATGATGGCGGCGGTCTGGCTGATCGACGGATCGGCGGAGACCAATGCGCGCGGCGCGACTTTTGTCCCGTCGATCCGGTCGGCCTTTTGGGTCGGCTGGTGGTGGGGCTTCGGTTATTTCGTCGCCGGGCTGTGGTGGCTTGGCGCAGCTTTTCTGGTCGACGCCAATGCGTTCGCCTGGGCGTTGCCGATCGGCGTCTTGGCGCTTCCCGCCGGGCTCGCCTTTTTCTCGGCCTTAGGCTTCGCCTTGGCTCGTGCGCTGTGGTCGGCGGGGCCGGCGCGCATCCTCGCCTTGACCGTCGGTCTTGGCCTTGCCGAGTGGCTGCGCGCGCTGGTTCTCACGGGGTTCCCGTGGAACGAACTCGGCATGGCGCTCGGCGGAACGCTCGTCCTTGCCCAGGCTGCCTCTTGGGTCGGCCTCCATGGCCTCACATTGGCGGCGATCGCCATCTTCGCAGCGCCGGCGACCTTGATCGACGATGGGCGCGGCAGACTAGCGGCCGCGCCGACTGTCATTGGCTTGATCCTATTAGTGCTCCTCGCCGGATTTGGCGCGTGGCGGCTTTCGGCGCCGGATGCGGCGATCGTCTCCGGCGTCAAGCTTCGGATCATGCAGCCCAACACCGGCCAGGGAGCGGACTTCAGTCCGGAGAACAAGGACGCGATCATGCGTCGCTATCTCGACATCTCCGATCGCTCAACGTCGCCGACGACGACAGGCGTCGCTGACGTCACCCATTTGATCTGGCCCGAATCAGCGTTTCCATTTCTGCTTGCGCATGATCCGATCGCTCTGGGCGAAATCGCAGACCTGCTCCATGGCGGCGCGACCTTGATTACTGGCGCAGCTCGCGCCGATCGTGCGCCGAGCGATTCGCGACCGCATTATTTCAACTCAATCCAAGTCGTCGATCGCCGCGGCGCCTTTCTCGACCATTACGACAAGGCGCATCTCGTCCCATTCGGCGAATATCTGCCATTCCGCGGCTTTTTCGAGCGTATGGGCTTGAGCCAGCTTGTCCGATACGTGCCTGGCGGCTTCGACGCGGGCGTCGGCCGCAAGCTCTTGCAAACGCCAGGATTGCCCGACGCATGGCCCATGGTCTGCTATGAGGCGATTTTTCCCGACGAATTCGGCTCGTTTTTTGGCGGCGGTCGCGGTCGGGCGGGCTTTATTCTCAACTTGACCGACGACATATGGTTCGGTCGGACGGCCGGGCCTTATCAACATTTCGTTCAGGCGCGCCTGAGATCTGTCGAGCAGGGCCTGCCGATGGTACGTGCCGGCAACTCGGGAATTTCCGCTGTTTTGGACGGGTTTGGCCGCACCATCGCCGAATTGCCCCTCGGCATTGACGGCGCCCTCGACGCCTCTTTGCCTGTCGCAACAAAGCCCACGGTCTATTCGCGCTATGGCGCGCTGGCGCCC
>JASLHV010000418.1 GCA_030153205.1 Roseiarcus sp.
TTAGAGTACCAGAAAACCTTTCAGACCACGCTTTTAATTCCACTTGTTCTATTTATGCGGAGCTAGCAGCGCTTCTGCCGGTCTCGGGCAGTACTTACACCTATACCTACGCAACGCTCGGCGAACTCGCCGCCTGGATCATCGGCTGGGACTTGGTGCTGGAATATGCGATGGGCGCAGCAACCGTCTCCGTCGGCTGGTCCGGCTATATCGTCAGTCTGCTGCACAACATCGGGATCACGATACCGCCGACTCTGGCGGCGGCGCCGGCGTCGACGTGACCCTGCCGGACGGAAGTACGACGCATGGCCTCGTCAATATTCCCGCCGCCGTCATCGTCGGCCTCTTGACCCTCATCCTGACGATGGGCGTCAAGGAATCGGCGCGGCTGAACACGATCATGGTCGCGTTGAAGCTGGTCGTCGTTCTCGCCTTCATCCTGCTCGGCGTCGGCTATATTCACACGGCCAACTGGAGCCCCTTCATACCGGACAATGCCGGCGCCTTCGGGCAATTCGGCTGGAGCGGCGTGTTGCGTGGCGCGTCGGTCGTGTTCTTCGCCTTTATCGGATTTGACGCGGTGTCGACTTGCGCGCAAGAAGCGAAACAGCCGCAACGCGACATGCCGATCGGCATCCTCGGATCGCTGGTCATTTGCACCATACTCTATATCGCCGTTTCCGCTGTCCTCACCGGCCTCGTGCCTTACAAGGATCTCGCGGTGCCGGATCCGATCGCCAAGGGCGTCGACGCGATCGGCATGACTTGGTTTTCGGTCATCATCAAGCTCGGCGCGCTAATCGGTCTCACCACGGTCATCCTGGTGCTGCTCTACGGACAGAGCCGCATCTTCTTTACGATGGCTGACGATGGTCTGTTGCCTGGCCTTTTCGCGCGGGTCCATCCGACCTTGCAGACGCCCTATCTCAGCCAGATCACCATCGGCGTCGTCGTCGCCATAGTCGCCGCGCTGACGCCGATCGATGTTCTCGGCGAGATGGTCAGCATCGGCACGCTGTTCGCCTTTATTCTGGTCTGCGGCGCGGTGATCTATCTGCGTCGCAGCGCGGCTGATACGCCGCGGCCGTTCCGGACCCCGAGCGTGCCCTGGGTGCCGATTCTCGGCATCCTCTTTTGCCTCGCGCTCATGCTCGGCCTGCCACTGGTGACATGGCTGCGGCTGGTGGTCTGGCTGGTTATCGGCCTGGTGGTTTATTTCCTGTATGGCGCGCGGCATTCCCGGTTGCAGCGCTAAGCCCGCGGCCGGTTGGGACGTATGTCGTAAGTCTTGTCAGTCGGCCTTCTCGACAACCTTGGGTCCGCCCTTGGAGATGCCGACCATCGCCGGGCGCAGCACGCGGTCGCCAATGCGCCAGCCGCTTTGCACGACCTGGGCGACCGTGCCGGCCGGCAGTTCTTCGTTCGGGGCTTCGAACATCGCCTGGTGGAAATTCGGGTCGAATTTCTCGCCGAGCGGCTCCAGTTTCTTCACGCCATGGCGGCCGAGCGCTGAGGTGAGATCGCGCATCGTCAGTTCGACGCCCTCGATCAGGCCCTTGAGCGCCCCGTCGGCGCTGGCCCGCGCTTCTTCCGGCAGGCTTTCCAGCGCCCGCGCCAGATTGTCGGCGACATTGAGCATGTCGCGGGCGAAGCTTGTCACGCCATAGGTTTTGGCGTCGGTCACTTCGCGCTCGGTGCGGCGGCGCAGATTCTCCATCTCCGCCATCGTGCGCAGAACGCGGTCCTTCAGCGAGGCGTTTTCGGCGTTCAACGCTTCGATGACGGAGAAGGGATCGCGTTCTTGTGTCGCTTCCGCCGGTGCGGCGGTCGCGTTGTCGGCCGGCGTCGGGCCGGCTTCGTCTTGTTCTCTGGGTGCGGTGTCGTTCATGACGCCCTAAAATCTGTTCAGAAGTTTTCGAGCCGGGATATCAGGGCTTGTGGCGCAAAAATCAAGCGCCTCCGCGGCTTTGGCCGCTAATCGGCTTCTTGTCCTCGGCGCCGTCGAAAATCGCCAGAATATGGCGCTTGATCGCCGCCTGACGCGCGGGAGCGGCGATTTTCAACCCTGTGAGGTCGGTCACATAGAAGGAATCGACCGCTTTTTCACCGAAAGTCACGACATGGGCAGAGCCAATATTCAAATTGAGGTTCGAAAGCGCGCTGGTCAGCTCATAGAGAAGGCCGGGCCGGTCCAGCCCCGATATTTCGATCACGGTGAAGCGGTTCGAGAGCGCGTTGCTGATCGTCACCTCGGGGGTTACAGCGAAGGCTCGCGCGCGGGCGTCCGGCTTGCGCTTGGCGGCGATGGCCTCGCCGAGCCTTAGCTTGCCGCGCAGGGCGTCCTCGACGCCTTGTGCGATGCGCCGAGCCCTGCGCAATTCGTCTTCGTCCCGATCGAAGGCTCTGGAAAGCGAGATCGTGTCGAGGGCGAGTCCGTCGGTGGTGGTAAAAATCTGCGCATCGACAATGTTGCCGCCCGAGGCGGCGCAAGCGCCGGCGATGATCGAGAGAAGGCGCGGATGGTCGGAGGCGACCACCGTCAATTCGGTGACGCCGCGGAAAGCGTCGGTCGTGACTTCCGTCGTCAGCGAACGCATGTCTACGGCGGCGGCGTGGAGGAGCTTGGCATGGGCGGCGCGATGGGGCAGGTCGACCCGCAGCCAATAGGCTTGGTAGTGCCTGGCGGCGTAAGCCTCGAATTCGGGATCGGACCAGCCTGGCAGCGCTTTACGCAATTCTTCCTGGGAGGCGGCGACGCGCGACTTGCGATCGACCGTCGAATGGCCGCCGCTGAGCACCATCTCCGTCTCCCAGAAGAGCGTGCGCAGCAATTGGCCTTTCCAACCGTTCCAGACGGCGGGGCCAACCGCTTTGATGTCGCAGATCGTCAGGACCAGCAGCAGACGGAGGCGCTCCAGCGTTTGCACGACGGCGGCGAAGCCTTCCACGGTGCGAGGATCGGAGAGATCGCGGCTCTGCGCTGTCATCGACATGTCGAGGTGATGCAAGACCAGCCAGGCGACCGTTTCGGTCTCGCCGGCGGAAAGGCCGAGCCTTGGGCAAAGGCGGCGGGCGACTTCGGCTCCCGCAATCGAATGATCCTCCGGCCGTCCCTTGGCGATGTCGTGCAGGAAGGCCGCGACATAGAGCAAAGACGGGTTGGCGATATTGGGCAGGAATTCGCTCGCCAGCGGATGCTCCTCGACGCCGGCGCCGGCATGAATTTCGGCGAGCACGCCGATGGTCCGCAACAAATGCTCGTCCACCGTATAATGATGGTACATGCTGAACTGCATCATGCCGACGATGCGCCCGAACTCCGGGATGAAGCGGCCGAGCACGCCGGCCTCGTTCATTCGCCTTAGTACGGTCTCGGGCGCCCTGCGCGATGTCAGCACTTCGAGAAAGAGGCGATTGGCCTCGGGATCGTTGCGCAGCTTGCCGTCGATCCGCTTCAGCGACTTGGTGACGAGGCGCGTCGCATTGGGATGAATGGCGAGGCCCGAGCGATCGGCGGCCCAATAAAGACGAATGAGATTGGTCGGGTCGCGTTCGAAGACATTGTTGTTGATCACGCTGATCCGACCGTGATCGACGACGAAATCGGCGGCGCCGGCGACGACGCGCGAGCGGCGGCGCAGGCGGCCGATGAAACGATCGAGCGTCGCGCGCGGCTTGGCCTGTTTTTCCTCCAGCGCCGCGCAGACGATGGCGGTCAGATCGCCGACGTCCTTCGCGATAAGGAAGTAGTGTTTCATGAAGCGTTCGACCTCGGTCAGGCCGAACCGCGCGGTATAGCCGAGAAGCTCGGCGATCGGCCGCTGGAAATCGAAACTCAGACGATCCTCGGCGCGGCCGGCCAGGAAATGGAGATGGCAGCGCACCGCCCAGAGGAATTCTTCGCAACGGCGGAAGAGCTCGAATTCGCGCGCGTCGAAAAGGCCGGCGTCGACAAGATCGCGCGCGTGGCCTACGCGATAGACGTATTTTCCGATCCAGAACAAAGTATTGAGATCGCGGATGCCGCCCTTGCCGTCCTTGACGTTGGGCTCCACGAGGTAGCGCGATCCGCCGGCGCGCTTGAGCCGTTCGTCTCGCTCGGCGAGTTTGGCCGCGACGAAATCATGCGCCGATCCGGCGACGATCTCGGCGTCGAATCTTTTGCGCATCTCGTCGAACAGAGGCTCGTCGCCGAGGATGAATCGCGCCTCCAACAAGGACGTACGGATGGTCATATCCGCCTTAGCCTGGCGGATACATTCGCCGATCGAGCGCGTCGAATGGCCGACCTTCTGACGCAGGTCCCACAGCATGTAGAGCATGGTTTCGACGAGCTTCTCGCTGCTCGGCGTCGGCTTGGTGGGCAACAGGAAGAGAAGATCGATATCGGAGCCCGGCGCGAGCGCGCCGCGGCCATAGCCGCCGACGGCCGCCACCGCCATGCGCTGGCTTGGCTGCTGAGGTTCGTCGCCGCCGAGCTCGCGCAAAGCGAGCGCATGAATGGCGGCGATCACGTCGTCCTCGAGATCGCTCAGGCGCTCGGCGCAGGCAAGACCTTTGCCGCCTGCCTCCAACAGACGTCGCGCCTCGGCGCGCCCGTCGTCGAGAGCAGTGGAAATGAGCGCCATTCCCTGCTGACGAAATGCGGTCAAATCGCCGCTCTTCGGGTGTGTGAGCGCGGCGATCTCGCCGATGAGACGTTGGCGCTCTTGGCCTCGGCGCGGCGCTGCGGGCGTACGCGCGGCCCGGGCGGCGCGAGGGTTAATGACTCGAGTGTCCATCATCAGGCCTTAACACGGAAGAGCGCGGTCATGAGACTTCACCAGTCTGTCCTTTTGCTCTTGCCGAAGCGATGTAACTGTTGGAGAGTGAATAACCTACAAAGCTAGCATTCTAATGCGGCCGGGGCGCGTCGCCAGGCGCCACAAAGAGCCGGACGGGAGGAATGGTTTTTGCCCATTCTCGAGCTGGAGAATATTTCCAAGCATTTCGGGGCGATTCATGCGCTCGACGGCGTTAATTTGACGCTTGATCACGGCGAGGCGCTTGGCCTCATGGGCGACAATGGCGCCGGGAAATCGACGCTTGTCAAAATCATCGCGGGCAACTTCCCGCCGACGGGCGGCGAGATTCGTATCGAAGGCCAGGCGGTCCATTTCGCCAAGCCTGTCGAAGCGCGGCAGAAGGGCGTCGAGGTGGTCTATCAAGATCTCGCGCTGTGCAACAATCTATCGGCGGCCGCCAATGTGTTCTTAGGGCGCGAAGTCAAGAAGGGAATAGGGCCGCTTCGCTGGCTCGATCACGCGACCATGGCGAAACGCGCCGGTCAATTGTTCAGCGAGTTGAAATCCGAGACGCGGCCGCGTGATCTCGTGCGCCAAATGTCGGGCGGCCAGCGACAGGCCGTCGCCATCGCCAGAACGCGGCTTTCGAAGGCGAAG
>JASLHV010000437.1 GCA_030153205.1 Roseiarcus sp.
GCGCACGGCGAAACTGCGGCCATCGGCGACGATCTCCAGACGTTCAGGCGGCGCGTACTGAAAGCGCATCTTGCCCGGCCGATGGAGGTAGAACTTGCCTTCCGAATGGTGTCCGTCTGATTCGATCTGGACGAAGTCAGCGGTCAAGACTTGTACGCCGTTGAGATAAGCGTTGGCGCGGCGCACGGCTTCGCCGGCGCTGATCGGCGCCCCGGAGTCCCCGTGGCCTCCCGCTCCCGCCGCCGAGCCCGACGGCTTGGAAGGCGGCGACGTGGCTGAATTCTTGGCGGGCTTGCCGGCGTGCAGATCGACGGGTCCGCTTTGAGCCAAGGCCACGCCCAGCGAGCCTGCCAGCACCGCCATCGCCGGGATGAATAGGCGCGACAATGTTGAGCGCTTCATCGGCGCAACTTCTCTCCCGGCACGCTGACTCGGCCGTTCTTTATCCAACAAACCAGCAATTCCAAATCCCCCGGTCATCAAAATTAAGGGCGCCTTTCGCCGTGATCCCATTCGTCGGCGCCATCGGTATAACTCCCACGCGGTGAGAGGACGTCGGTGCAGACGAAAACCTCCCCAGACGAGCGCTTAGCGAAGACGTCATGGGCGGGTAGCTTCGGCCTTTCTCGCAGCGAAAGCTACTTCACGCGTTCAAACTCCAGTATTCCAAACCCTTCGCTCCCGTCGATGGGGCTCTTGTTGCGTTCAGTCGTGAGGGTGAGTCTGTCGCCATCAAGCCTAAAGAACCGGACCTGATCGGACCCGAGGCGCGCGTTGTTCCAGGCAATATCGATATGATGGATAACCTTGTCGCCGGCGATTGTGTATGTCCCGGCATAAGCGACCATCGATTTGTGCAGTTGGGCGCGCTCGTCGTCGGTTGGCGTGTCGCTAGCGGGAACCACGCGGCCTCCCGCGACGAATAGTGCGTACATGCGCCCGTCGGGCGCATAGCCAAGATAGCCCTCGGCATGCTCGCCGAGCGCCGGCCGGCGGCCGCCGGTCGCGACGTCCTGACGGATGAATGACTTCAACCGCCAAGTGCCGAGCAGCAGATTGTCGCCGGCGAGCGCGATCTCAGTCATTCCTACCAGCGCCATCAAAGAGATCGCGGCGATAGCCAGCCGCGCAAATCTCGTTGCGCGGTGAATTGAGTGGTCGTTCCGCCTCATCCGGGGCCCTCCCGTATCGCTCGAACGCTACGTCCGCCGCGTGCTTCAGCATGGCGCGGTACGCCCATCGTTCGAATGGCGACGTCGCCAACATCACAACTACCATCCCGCCGCGCGCAATCTCCGCAACTGCGCCAACGCTGTCTTGAAACGCGCTGAGAGCATGACGCCAGGCCCGCAGGGCGGAAATCGCTAAGAACGCCGCGAAGAAACGATGGTCTGAATGAACGAACTCTTTGGCGATGGCGGGGGAGTTGGGGCGGCGACGTAAGGAGCTAGCGCGTGTATTTCACCTTTGTCGTGAATTACCTTCGCTCCATTATCGGTGCTGGCATCGGTGATGCTGTCGGTTGCGGAGTTGGCGACGGCACAGGAGAGGATTTCCTTTCGTCAAAAATCTCGCTCTGCGCGGATTTTATCCCCCGAGGGGCAAACGGGTCTTTACTTCCCGCCTCCAATTCTTGGCCATTTATGGCCCACAGAAGGTCACTAATAGTCTCCGTGGTAAGGTTGCCGGGGCCCGCAAGAGTTCGAGATAGTTGGGCTGGAGACATCCCAAGCCGTCTGGCAAGGTCGGCCTTCGTAATCTTAGATTGTCTGAATTCCTTCAAGATCAGACTAAATATTCGGTGCTTCAGGCGTGCCCGAAAATAGGCCAAAGTTCCGGACGAAATCTTCTCTGATCCCCGCGGTTTAGACAGGCTCGAATTCTGTGAGGTACTCATTGAGGGAGTTTCCTTTGAGCGCAATTGGGGGCTGCAGGATGACCCAATTGTGCGCTGCGGTCGATATTTCACGTTGCTGACGCGTCGATAAAACGTCACAAGGCTGCTTGCGGACCCCGGCACAGTTGCGGCGGCTTATCATGATCAACACAGGCATAAGAGCGAGCGTTCGCGCTTGACAATGTTCCTTGTTTGTTCTCATATCGCGACTTCGACGCGGCGACCCTACCCCCTGCTCACCGCGCGACACTTCGGCCCCGCGTGCGTTTGGGGCCGTTTTTCTTTAGGAGGCCGCGGGTGACAGAACCGGAAAGCGAAAATCTGGCGCCGGCCACCGACGAAGGCGTGGCCGACGCGCTGGCCTACGCTCTGCGCTTCAGCCGCGGCCGCAAACGCTTTCACGGCGGCGACGAGTTCATGGCGGATCTTACGGCCAGACATCTGGTTGAGCATCTGCGGACCGCCGGCTTCGTCGTCATGAAAAGGCCGGAGCAAGCGTCCCGCCCGTATCCGAAGCCGAAAGATCGCGAGACGCCGTCATGAGTCAGCGTAGCAATGCCGCAGAGGTCGACGTGTCTAACCTGTCGCGCCTCTCGATCGACGACGTCGCGGCGAAGATCATCACCGATTGCGGCGGCGATCCGCACGCTGCCGTGACGGAGCTCATCGCGATCGTGCGCGCGCTCATTGCGGACAATGAGGCGCTCCAAGAGGCGGCCTCACCCGGCTTTCGTCGTCGGGGAAAGCGAGATCTGCGCCCTTAGAGTCGAAAAGGAGATCGATTTATCTTTCCGAAAATCAGAAATGCGGCTATGATCGGCGGCCCGTTTGGGTAGCGCCTTATAGGTTCCGAAAGGGCCAATAGGGGGCTTGCGGGGCAGACAGCCCCGCGCAGTAACATCGCCAAGTTTTTTCCGGTGCAAGTCATTGATTTCGTTCGATTCGGCCAAGAAAAGTTTTGGAAATGCTTGGCGCGGCCCCTAGGCCGACGCTGAAAAGATTGAGGTTTTTCGAATGAGATTTTACCAATTTTTGGCCGTCCAAGGATTTTCCTGAGAAATGCGACCGGGCGCCTCAGGCGGCCGATCTGTCGCGAGGGGATAGCCCATGATAAGAAACAGCGCTGTAGCTTCGAGTTCCGCCATGCCCGCGCCCGTGCATCCCCTGCGCCCCGCCCCCGCCGTCGAACGCGCGGCCGCGCCGCGCCTCGACCTCGCCCAGCGCCCGCGCCGCAATCGCAAGGCGGAATGGACGCGACGGCTGGTCGCCGAGAATGTCCTCACAACGG
>JASLHV010000471.1 GCA_030153205.1 Roseiarcus sp.
TAGGCGCTTCGCTTGTCGCGGCGGTCGTATCTTCTCTTGCGCTTGCTTGGGGTCTTGGCGAGATCGCCGGGTATCGACGTTCGCTCGCCAGCAGCCCGTTTGAAGCGCCATGGTTCTTTGGCGTCTACGCCGCTTCGGCAATCGGCTCGGCCGCCCTGGTTTGGTTCGCGCCAAATCTCGTGCCGCTCACGATCGCCGCCCAGATTCTCAATGCGCTTCTGATGCCATTGGTGATCGGCTTGTTGGTGGCGCTCGCCATGACGGCCTTGCCCGAGACGGCGCGTCTTCGCGGCCGGCGCCTTTGGTTGGTTCTCAGCCTGTCGGCTACAGCCTGCGGATTGAGCCTTTGGGGCGGCTTGTCCTGGCTGTTCGCCGCCCTTCGTTAGCAAGCCGCTGCGCTTGCGCCTAATGCCCACATCTTGTATGGATATCTGGTGATAAGATGATCGAGCGCTGCGACTGTAAGGGCGCGCCTTGCTTGAAGCGTTTTGTCCTCCTGTCGCCCATTATGAGATCCGATGCTTGTTAGCCTCGGAGGCGCGTGTTTCTCGGGCATACTGGCGTTCTTCGTAGGATGACCATATATCGATTCGGTGAGGGGACTTCGCGGCCGCGATATTTCCAATTTTCAATGCGCGTGCGTTGCGCCGCGCGGCCGGCGGATGCCGGAGGTCGCGCCAATGCGGCGAACGGGAGCGATGGGCGGTGAAAAGACTCAAACACGTCTCTCTCGTCCTAGGGCCCTCGCTTAATCGTACCCAAGAGTTGACGCAAAAGCTCGCCGCCGAAATCCGAAGCGGACGTCTTCTTCCAGGTTCCCAATTGCCGACCGAGCAGGAAATGTCCGCCTCGACCGGCGTCAGCCGAACGGTTGTTCGTGAAGCCGTTTCGGCCTTGCGCGCTGAGGGATTGGTCGTGACGCGGCAAGGGCTGGGCGCCTTTGTGGCGACCGATGTTCAGCGCCGGCCTTTCCGAATCGATCCGGACGCCCTGAAGTCGCGATCGGATATCGTTCAGATTCTCGAATTGCGTATGAGTTTGGAAATCGAGGCCTCGGGTCTTGCCGCGGAGCGGCACACCGGCGAGGACCTTGTCCAAATCAAAGCCGCCCTGGATGCGATCGACACGGAAATCGAGGCCGGCGCCAATGCGGTGGATGCGGATTTCAAGTTTCATGTGGCGATTTTTCGGGCGGCGCAAAATCGCTATTTCCCCGAATTTCTCGAGTTTCTAGGCCATTTCATCATTCCTCGTTTGCTAGTCAACGCGATCGAGAGCGATTCGCAGCGCCGGCAATATTTGCGTCGGATCCAGACTGAACATCTCGCGATCTACGAGGCGATCGAACAGCGGAACGCAACCGGGGCTCGCAAGGCCGCGCGCCGTCACCTTTCAAATTCGCTCCGCCGCTATCAAGGGATAGGGTCGGAGACGCTGTCTTCGGGCGAGTGACGTCGCCAGAACGCCAAGCGGCCCGCCAGATTCTCACCCGCGCCAGAATCCGGCCGGCCGCAAGATCATATTTTCCTGACGCCTGAAGTGCGGCACGCCTTTCGCCAGGAACTTTTTGAAATCGGGGTCCGAAAATAGCGCGGCGCGGCGCCGGGCGCGGTCATTGAGATCGCTGTAGCCCCAGAGGTGAACGACTTCGTCGACGCGGCCGTCAAGGCTGCGGAAATAGCCGATGCAATTGCCGAGATAGCTGATTTGATGAGGCAATCCTTCGGCTTCATAAATTTCCAAAAATCGGTCGAGAACGCCAGGATGCGATTGGTAGAGGCGCATCTCGACGAAGTCATTGGCGTCGACAAGATTTTTGACTGGCATGAAAGACGCGGGCCGAAAAGCGCGTTCTGATTCTTCCAAGATCAAGTGAGTTGCGCTAGCGCGGAACGCCTGCCATCGCGGATTGCCTGCCAGACGCGCGCGCCGCGCCGTCCATTCGCCCTGATCGCCAAAGAACCATATCTGAATGAGTTGCTGCAGAGGCCCGACCTCGACGACATAGGCGCCGCCACATTCACCCAGCGTCTCTTTTGAAACAGGCCAACCCTCACGGCCATAGGCCTCGAGATAGGCATTGAACTGATGTGGAATGAGAGACGTCGTATAGAATATGGCGATCATCGGAGCCCCCCAGCTTATGACCACAAACCCGTCAACCCTTGCTGGCCTCGTTCGATGTAAGGCGCGCGACAATATCGAGAGCGCGGGTGAGGAGCGTCTCCGAGGCTTCGTAGGTACGAAAGCCGGAATGAGCGCTCAATGTTACGGCGGGATGTTTGGCGAGCGGATGCTCCGCCTTCAGCGGTTCAAGCGCGAAGACATCAAGCCCAGCTCGCCGCAATTGGCCGGAATCGAGCGCTTCGATGAGGGCGGCCTCGTCGACCAAGGCGCCGCGCGCCGTATTGATCAAGATGGCGCCGGGCTTCATTGATCCCAGGCGGTCGCGATCGAGAAATCCCCTCGTATCCGGAGTCAGCGCGAGATGAAGCGAGACGACATCAGCGCTTTTCAACAGATCTTCGACCTCGATCATTGTCGCCGGCGCGAGGGTACGAGGCGTGCGGTTCCAGGCGACGACGTCCATGCCGATCCCGGCGGCGATCCGCGCCACTTCGGCGCCGATTCCGCCAAGTCCGATCAGACCTAACCGTTTGCCTTTGAGCTGCACGCCTTCGCGCGGCCGCCAGGTCCCCTGACGAATTTCCTGATCCATCCTGGCAATGTCGCGCGCGCAGGCGAACATCAGCGCAATCGCGTGCTCGGCGACGGCGGTGTCGCCATAGCCCTTGATCGCGTGGACGGAAACGCCGAGACGCGCCAGCGCCTCGAGGTCCATGTAACTTTGCGGGCCGGTGCCGAGAAAGACGATGTGACGTAAGTCTTTGCATTGCGCGATGAAGTCGGTCGGCATGTAGGAATGATCGTCGATGCAGATGGCGCAGCCTTCGAGGAGTCGCGGCAAATCCGCGCTGACGAATGGCTGCCGATTGACGGCGACCGGCGTCTCGTAGCGGCCCGATAGTTTTTCGAAAACCGGCCAGAGCTGATCGTTGCAATCGAGAAAAACTACTCTTTCGTTCATATCGCATGTTTCCTGGCGATTATTCTGCGGCGCACGGCCAAGCCTTCTGGCCGCGCGCGTATGTATTGTCTCGGGTCAGCGCGCGAGTTGCGTGAGGCCGGTTGGGGGACCATCGATGGCCGTCCAACCGCCATCGACAAAGAGCGTGCTGCCGCTGACATAGCTCGCGGCGTCCGAGGCAAGAAAAGCGACGGCCGCCGCAACTTCGTCAGACGAACTCCATCGATTGAAGACGGTATGGGCGGCGTAAAGC
>JASLHV010000512.1 GCA_030153205.1 Roseiarcus sp.
GGCGACGCCGTAATTGCTGAGGCCGAGATAAATCTCGTTGAGGTAGAGTTCGAGGATCCGGTCCTTCGAATAGGCCGATTCAATACGCATCGAGAGCAAGATTTCGCGGATCTTGCGGTCGAACGTGCGCTCGTTGGTCAGAAGGAAGTTTTTCGCGACCTGCTGGGTGATGGTCGAAGCGCCTTGAACGTGCTTCGAGCCCTGGAGGAACACGAATGCCGCGCGGAGGATGCCTTCGGGATCGAAGCCTCGGTGGACGTAGAAATTCTTATCCTCCGCCGCGATGAAGGCGTTTTTGACGAGCGGCGGAATCGCCGAGGAGGGAAGGTAAAGACGGCGCTCGTGGAAATATTCAGCGAGCAGGCTTCCGTCGGCGGCGTGAACGCGCGACATCACCGGCGGTTCGTAGTTTTGCAACTGAGTATAGTCGGGCAGATCCTGTTCGTATTTCCACACGACGGCGGCGATCACGGCGGCGGCGATGACGAAAACAATCGCCGCAGTGGCGAAGAGGAAGCCGATCATGCCGGCGAACCGTCTCATCATCTAAATCAACCCTTCCGGACCGCCCTTCAACACGCTGGCCGCTCTCGACTTCGACTCAAAATCGCCCTCGGCGACACGCAACAAACGATTGATTTGTGTTGCGAACGCGGCGGACGGGCCGGCACGCGATTTTTAGTGGCCGCTTTTCTCTTCGGCCTGCGGCGCCGAAAGAGACGGGACCGGCGAAGCCGCATCCGCCTGGGTCTTGTGATCGCCCCCCGCCTGAGCGGCGAAAAAACGATCAATCGCCGAGGCGAGAGCGGTCGTGGCCTTAGCCCGCCATTCCGGCGAGGTCAATGCTTTGACGTCCTGCGGGTTGGAAAGATAGCCAAGCTCCAGAAGAACCGAGGGAAAGTCCGGCGCTTTGAGAACGACGAATCCGGCGGAACGTTCAGGATTGCGGTTGAGCCGCGCGGTCGAACGCCATTCATTGACGACGCCGCGGGAGAATATATGCGCGTAGGCCCTCGTCTCGCGACGCTTGAGGTCAAACAAGATGTCCGCGACGCCGGCGTCGTCCGGGGCTTCCTGAACGCCGGCGGCCTTGTCGGCGGCGTTTTCATGCTCCGCGATCCGCGCCGCTTCGGCGTCCGAGGCGCGATCGGCAAGCGTATAGACGGTCGCGCCCGATACTTCCGCCGTTTCCGGCAAGGTATCGGCATGAATGGAGATCAGCAGCGACGCGTTGGCCTCCCGCGCGATGCGCACGCGGTCGGCCAACGAAACGAATTCGTCGCCGTTGCGCGTCATCACAATCTTATAGCGATGCTCGGCCTCGAGTTTTTGCGCCAGCTCCGAGGAAAAGTCATAGACTAGCGTCTTCTCGACAACGCCAGGCGGTCCATAAGCGCCGCCATCGACGCCGCCATGCCCGGGATCGAGCACGATCACGGGCGGTCCGGCGGGCGCCTTGCTGTCGTCGAGCGTGACCCCGTTGGCTGGCGCCGGCGCTTGTTCGCTTTGCTCGGCTTCCTTCACGGATTGCGCGAAAACCGCCGGCTCGCAGCGCTTTAGATCAATGCGCAGCCGCGCCGCTTGAGCGCCGCGCGCGATCGCCAGGGTCGAGAGCCGCTCGATCCGGGCCGGTCCGGTGAGATCGATCACGATCCGCGATTTCCCTGGTCCCAGAAGCCCGAAGCGGAAGGACTTGATAACTTGCCCGAGCGCCCGCCCCTGCGCCGCGCGGCCAATCGCCGGGTCGATCTGAAAATTGACCTCGGGGACATCGATTACGATTCGATCCGGGTCGGCCATGGCGAAGGCGCGGCCCTCGACGGGCGCGGAAAGGTCGAATGTCAGCTTGGCCGCCCCGTCGCTCTCGGCAATATGGGCCGCCACGGCTACCGGCGTTGTGGCGGGCTTTTCGCCCTCGCCGGCCGCCAAGGCTGGCGTAAAGGTTAAGACAAGGAAGGCCGCAATCGCCGACAGAATCGTCGCGCCGCCGCTTCGCCCAGCCGTTTTCCAGAGGCCTTCTTGATGATTCATTTCCGTCGACCAGACCCGTCGGCGCCCCATCATCGCGCCATCAGTGATAAGAGCGAGAAGGTTAACGCTTGATAACCAAATCATGGCGCAACCACTGGCGCTGTGGCCCGATCGCCACAGGACCGAAAAACCTTGCCAAGGCTCGCGGTCTTTCATATGTAACTTGGGCTTCGATGCGGTTCGAATCCTTTCCTGCGTCGGCCCTTTAAATTGTTCAAAACACGGGCCGGCGACTGAATAGCGGAGGCGACCGGAGCGGGCATAGTTTGCCCGGCGGGCTTATGGCCTGCCGCTTAAGCGCCTCTCCTTGCTAGGGGTTTTGCGCGAGGGCTCACGAAGCGACGGCGCCGTCGAAGGCGCCCCTCGATTGGCGACGAGGAAAAGGCTCCGCCATTGAATTGGTGCGCAATGCCCGTCGGACGCATAGAAGGCCACGATCTCGCGCTACGTTTAGCGCGCGTCGCGGCGCCGTTGCGTCGTCTTTCGGGCGAGCGTTCCCGCGCCGGCTTGAGCGCCAGCGCATTTAGCCTTGCCTTGCGCCTTCCCCTCTCATCCCAAAACATAGGCCGCGCCACTCGCGCCGATACACGCCCCAACGGGGCGGCGCGCGCGCGCCCGCAAAGAGTTCAACATGGCCAACAAAATGATCATCGACGCCTCCCATCCGGAAGAGACCCGGGTGGTTGTACTCAGAGGCAATCGCGTCGAGGAATTCGACTTCGAATCGGCGAATAAAAAACCGCTCCGCGGCAACATCTATCTCGCCAAAGTCACGCGCGTCGAACCGTCCCTGCAAGCCGCTTTCGTCGACTACGGCGGCAATCGTCACGGCTTCCTCGCCTTTTCGGAAATCCATCCGGACTATTATCAAATCCCAGTCGCTGACCGCCAGGCGTTGCTCGAAGAGGACGCGCGCGCTCATGGCGACGAAGACGAAGACAATCGCGGCGAAAGACGAAGCCGACGCCATCGCCGGCCGCGCCACCACGAGGCGGAGCTTCGCGCGCAAAACGACGAACGCGTCTCGGAACCCGCCGAGTTAGAGCAGCCGCTTGATCGCTATGGAGCCTCTGCCGATCCTGATTTCCATTCCCCGGCCGGCTCTGACGCCGAAGCCGCGATCGCAGAAGTCGCCGCTCCTGCGCATTTTGAGGGCGAAGATAGCGAGCCTGAGGCCGCCCATGAAGTCGCCTCCGAGGAACGGATCGCCAGCTCGGAGCCGGAAGGCGATTCAGAGCGGATGGAAGCCACGTCAGAAAATTCAGAGACGCGGCGCTCCGAGGAAAGCGCATCGGAACGCGCGCCGCCCCATGAGGCCTTTGTTCCGCATGACAACGAGGCGAGCGAGTCCGACGACCATCACGAAGATTATTTCAGCGAAGTGACGACGCTCGATGGCGGGGCGGAGGAAATCGCGCCGCGCGCCCGGCAAGGCCGCGACGATCGTGAGGACGAAGGCGAGCCGGTCGAACAACTCGGCGGCGATGCGATGGAGGAACTACCCCGTCGTCCGCCGCGCATGCGTCGCCAATACAAAATTCAGGAAGTCATCAAGCGCCGGCAAGTCCTGCTCGTCCAGGTCGTGAAAGAGGAGCGCGGCAACAAAGGCGCCGCCCTGACGACCTATCTCTCACTGGCCGGCCGCTACTCCGTTCTCATGCCCAATACGGCGCGCGGCGGCGGCATTTCGCGCAAGATCACCAATAGCGTCGATCGCAGCCGCCTGAAGTCCATCGCCCAGGAGCTCGAAGTTCCGGAGGGCATGGGCGTGATCCTGCGCACCGCCGGCGCGGCGCGGACCAAAGCCGAAGTCAAACGCGACTTCGAATATCTGCTGCGCATGTGGGAGACGGTGCGCGAGACAACGCTCGCTTCGACGGCGCCGATGCTGGTCTACGAAGAAGGTTCGCTGATCAAGCGCGCGATCCGCGACCTCTACAACAAAGACATCGAGGAAGTCGTCGTCGCCGGCGACGACGGCTATCGCGAGGCCAAGGAGTTCATGCGCCTCCTGATGCCGAGCCACGCCACAAACGTTCAGCCCTACCGCGATCCCCAGCCCGTCTTCGCGCGGGCCGGCGTCGAGGCGCAACTCGACGCAATGTTCTCGAACCAGGTCACCCTGAAGTCCGGCGGCTATATCGTCATCAACCAGACCGAGGCGCTGGTCGCGATCGACGTCAATTCAGGACGCTCGACGCGCGAGCACAATATCGAAGACACGGCGCTGCGGACCAATCTCGAAGCTGCCGACGAAGTCGCACGCCAGCTTCGTCTTCGCGACCTTGCCGGCCTGATCGTCGTCGATTTCATCGACATGGAGGAAGGACGCAACAATCGCGCGGTCGAACGCCGTATGAAGGACGCGTTGAAAAACGATCGCGCGCGCATTCAGGTCGGCCGCATCTCGCATTTCGGCCTCTTGGAAATGTCGCGTCAGCGCATCCGCACCGGCGTGCTCGAGGGCTC
>JASLHV010000103.1 GCA_030153205.1 Roseiarcus sp.
GGACGAACCACCGCTCGATGAGCCGCCGCTGGACGAACCGCCACTCGACGAACCACCGCTTGACGAACCGCCGCTTGACGAACCGCCGCTTGAGGAACCGCCGCTTGACGAACCGCCGCTTGATGAGCCGCCGCTTGACGAGCCGCCGCTTGATGAACCGCCGCTTGAGGAACCGCCACTCGACGAGCCGCCGCTTGACGAACCGCCACTCGACGAACTGCTGCTTGATCCGCCGCTAGACGAGTTTCCGCCGCCTTTCGCGCCGGGCGTCGTATCGGTGCTCGCGGTAGCAAGGCAGGCCGAAGCGGAGGCGGGATAGTCCTTGAGAAACTGCTCAAGCGCCGATCGAGTGCCGGCAGAGAGAGCGGCTCTACAAGCGCAGCTCGCATCGCTTTGACCGGAAGCCAGGCAGGCCTTGGGATCGAAAGGGGCCGCGTTTGCGCGGGTGTGATGAACGGAGAATAGAGCGACGCTGGTCGCACTTAGAAGCAGTAACGCTGAAACACTCTTCATGACGGGTGACTCGTCTATTTTTGTAAAAAGTGACCCGCCGCATCAAGGAATTGTTAATAAAGGAGAAGCGCTGAATCGATACAACTTTCATTAATTATAGTTAACTCACTGAAGCGCCGGAGAGAGGGGAAACCTGCGTCAATTTTCGCCGTCTCCGCCTTTCGCGATGTCGCGGAAAACGGCCTTGAAATTCGTACGTCACGGTACAAAACCAAGCGACCGGATTTCATTCCTCGTCAGGAGACGCGGACTTGGTCGTTAACTCGTTTCACGACGCGAGCGAAGGCTTGGCTTAGGTTTGAATTGGTCGTTGCATTCGGCGTACCAGCCGCGAGTTCGCCGCAAATAATTGCGCGTGCGATCGGCCATCACTGGCTCGATCTCGGCGACGTACAAACGATGTGATCAAGACGCCGCGCGAAGGCCTTCGTCGAGCTCAGCGAAACGCAGGAGAAAGCTCTGCTGCGCGAGCGCGGGGCTGAGCGGCGTCAGATAATGCTCGACGTTTTTGGTTCCGATCCGGGGCGGCTCGAAAAGACGTTTGGCCTCGGCGGTCGAAAAGCCGGCAAGCCGTGTCGCCTCGAGATAGGCGGCCGCACGATCCGCCGTCTTGATCAAAGTGGTGAGTTCCTGCGGCGATTGCGACGGCAAGCCAAAGCGCACGAGCGTCGCGGCAAGCAGGCGCATCTCGATTTCGCGGTAGTCGCCGCCGATCACCGCCTTGAATGGCGAAATCATGTCGCCGATCACATATTCCGGCGCGTCGTGGAGGAGCGCCGCGAGGCGCCAAGCCTTCGGCGCTTGCGGCGCAAGGCCGCCGACCAAGGCTTCGACCAACAACGAATGTTGCGCCACGGAGAAAATTTCAGCGCCGATTGTCTGGCCGTTCCAGCGCGCGACGCGGGCGAGACCATGCGCGATATCCTCGATTTCGATATCGAGCGGCGAAGGATCGACCAGATCAAGCCGGCGCCCTGAAAGCATTCTTTGCCACGCGCGTTGCTTCACCGCCGCCATGGACATCCTTTCGTTTTTTCGCTCAGCGTTTGTGCGCGAGTTTGGCGCAGGCGGAATGACGATGACAGTCGACGAGATGATCGTTAACCATGCCCGTCGCTTGCATGAACGCATAGACGATGGTCGGCCCGACGAAATTGCCGCCGCGCGCCTTGAGATCTTTCGAGATCGCCTCGGCTTCCTTTGATTGGGCGGGCACTTCGCGAATCGACTTGCGCTTGTTCTGGATCGGCTTGCCGTCGACGAAGCTCCACAAATGATGCGCGAATCCATCGCGCTCGGCGAGATCGAGATAGATGCGGGCGAGCGTGGACGCCGCAAGTATTTTCGCTCGGTTTCGTACGATGCCCGGATCGTTCATGAGCTTTTCGATCTTGGCCGGCTTGTACCGTACGATCTTTTCCGGATCGAAGCCGTCGAAGGCGGCGCGAAAGGCCTCGCGCTTGCGCAAGATCGTGATCCAGGAAAGGCCGGCCTGGAAGCCGTCGAGAATCAGCTTTTCGAAGAGCGCACGATCGTCCCACTCGGGCACGCCCCATTCCTCGTCATGATAGGCGACGTAGAACGGGTCTTGGCCCGGCCAGGGGCAACGGTAAAGCCCGTCGTCGTGCGCGACGGCGACAACAGGGCGGGTCGGTTTACTTTTTTCGACCAAGGGGCGTCTCCTCGAACGGGAGCGAAGATCGCTCAGCGCGCGCGACGCGGCAAGCGAGCCACGCATACAAACAGCAGGGGCAACCGGCAGAGAAGGCGGCGATTAACCGGCCGCGCGACGATCGCCCGTTAACCTTTTCTCAAAACTCAGTTCGCCGGATGCGCTGCTTCCAAATAAAATAAAACACATTATGTTTGCGTCTCTTACTCGCTCACTCGACGAACTTTCAACCGCCGACGCACGCCGCGCCGCCCTGGCCTATGTCAGCGAGGCTTTCGCGGAAGCGCTTCTTGACGGCATCGACGTCGATCTTTTCGCCGAGGCGGCCCTCTGCGCGGCTTTTCGCGAACTTGTCGCCGTGCACGGCGAAGAAAAGGCCGCAGCTTTCGCCGAGCTTCTGCCTGAGCGCTTGAGACAAGGCGAATTTTCGACCACCGTCCGCCAGTAGCGATTCCTTGCCCGTTGCGCATAGTTGCGCAACGATAGGTCCGTCCGAGCCGCGAATCTTGCGTCGGCGGATAAGAGGGCGGGGGCGGCCATGACCTTCAAAGCCTTGCGCGTTGACAAAACCAGCCAAGGAACGGACGTCCGTTTCGTCGATATGAACGACGAAGACCTGATGGATGGCGACGTCGCGGTGCGCGTCACTCATTCGACCGTCAATTACAAGGATGGCCTCGTCATGGCCGGGCGCCCGGGCGTCGTCCAACGCTATCCGATGATCGCCGGCGTCGATTTCGCCGGCGTCGTCGAATCGTCCACGCATGCGCGCTTCCAGCCCGGCGATGAGGTTCTGCTCAATGGCTACGGCCTTAGCCAGACCCATTACGGCGGTTATGCCGGCAAGGCGCGCGTGCCAGGAGACTGGCTGGTCAGGCTGCCAAACCATATGAGTCGCGCCGAGACCATGGCGATCGGAACCGCCGGCTATACGGCGATGCTTTGCGTGCTCGCCCTCGAGCGGCAAGGGATGCGCCCCTGGCAAGGGCCGGTGCTCGTGACGGGCGCCGCCGGCGGCGTCGGCTCCGTCGCGGTCGCGCTTCTCGCCGCGACGGGATGGCGGGTGGTCGCCTCGACCGGGCGGCCCGAGGAGGCGGACTATTTGCGCGAGCTCGGCGCCTCGGAAATCATCGATCGCGCAGAGCTCTCGTCACCTGGAAAGCCGCTCGGCAAGGAGCGCTGGGCGGCGGCGATCGACAGTGTCGGCTCGCATACGCTCGCCAATGTCCTTGCCGGCCTGATCCGGGAAGGCGCCGTCGCGGCCTGCGGACTCGCGCAAGGCATCGACTTGCCGGCGACCGTTGCGCCCTTCATCCTGCGCGGGGCGCAATTGATCGGTGTCGATAGCGTTCAATGCCCGATGCCAAGGCGATTGGAGGCCTGGATCCGGCTGGCGCGCGATCTTGATCGCAAAAAATTGACGGAAATGACCAAGACGATCCCGTTCGACCGCGTCATGGAGGCGGGCTCCGAAATCCTCGCCGGCAAAGTGCGCGGCAGAGTGGTCGTTGAAATTGGCTGAAGATTGTGAGTTGCATTCAGCGCGGGCGCCAGTGATGAAGGCGCCATGACCGATGTAACCTTTCCGGCCGCCGCCGCGGCGGGCCTTATCTCCTTTCTCAGCCCTTGCGTCCTGCCCTTGGCGCCGCCTTATTTGTGTTACCTCGCGGGCGCTAGCCTTGAAGAACTGGTCGAAGAAGGGGAGGCCCAGGCAAGGCGCAAGACCGTCATCGCCTCGCTGCTTTTTGTCCTTGGCTTTGCGACCGTCTTTGTCGCGCTTGGCGCTACCGCGTCGGTCTTTGGCGCGATTCTAAGGGAGTGGAGCCACGTTCTCTCGATCGCGGCGGGGCTCGGCATCATGGTCATGGGCCTCCACTTCCTCGGCGTATTTCGGCTGAATGTTTTGTTTCGTGAGAAGCGCTTTGAAGTGTCGCGCCCGCCGAGTCTCTGGACAGCCTATTTGATGGGGCTCGCCTTCGCCTTCGGCTGGACGCCATGCATAGGGCCGATCCTGGCGGCGATTCTCGCGGTGGCCGGGTCGGAGGACACTGTGGGGCGCGGCGCCGCCCTGCTTGGCGCTTATTCGCTCGGGCTGGGGGCGCCCTTCGTCATTGCGGCCTTCGCCATGGGGCCTTTCTTAGGCGCGGCACGGCGCTTTCGCAGCCAATTCGGCCGAGTCGAAAAGCTTGTCGGCGCGCTGCTGGTGTTGACCGGCGTCGCCTTCTTGAGCGGTGGCGTGCAGGCGGCGTCGATGTGGCTGATCGACGAATTCCCCTCGCTCAGCCAACTGGGCTGATCGAATAAAAAAGCGCGCCGTTTCCGGCGCGCTTCGAAGATTTCAAGCGCAGCGCCAATGACCGGCGCCGCGATTTTCAAATCATCACATCTGCTTGTAGGTGATCTTGCCGTCGTCGCCCTTCTTCCAGACGTACCAGACATAGTCGACGGTCGTGCGGTCGCCCTTCGCGTCGAAGGAAATGTCGCCGATCACGGTCGAGAACTTGTTGCCTGGCGCATGCATCACCGCTGCGATCTTCTTCGGATCGAGCGACTTCGCCTTCTCGGCCGCCTCCTTCATGATTTGAACTGCGGCGTAGGAGTAGAGCGTATAGGCCTCCGGCTCATAGCCCTTGGCGCGGAACTCGGCGACGGCGTCCTTCGCGGCCGGGTTGTTGCGCGGATCGGGACCGAAGGACATCAGCGTGCCTTCAACGCCCGGACCGCCGATCGAGGCGAATTCCGCATCAGTGATGCCGTCGCCGGAGATCATTACGGTCTTCATGCCCTGGTCGCGCATCTGACGTACGATCAAGCCGCCTTCAGTGTGCAACCCACCCCACATCACATAATCGGCGCCTGAAGCCTTGATCTTCGAGACAATGGCCGAATAGTCCTTCTCACCCGTGTTCACGCCTTCGTAGAGCACTTCCTTGACGCCGCCGGCGTTCATGAAGCCTTTCGCCGCGTCGGCGAGTCCTTGGCCATAGGTCGTCTTGTCATGGACGATAGCGATCTTCTTGCCCTTGAGGTCCTTGATCGCGTAATCGGCCCAGAGCTTGCCCTGCTGGTCGTCACGGCCGCAGTCGCGGAAGACGTCCCACAATTTGCGGTCGGTGACCTTCGGGTTGGTCGCCGAAGGCGTGATCATGAGGATGCCGTTATCCGCATAGACTTCGGACGCTGGAATGGTCACGCCGGAGTTGAAGTGGCCGACAACCAGCTTGACGCCATCGCCGACGAACTTGTTGGCGACCGACACGCCCTGTTTCGGATCGGAGACGTCATCGCCTTGCTCAACCTGGATTTGTTGGCCGAGAATGCCGCCAGCCTTATTGATGTCTTCCGCGGCTTGCGCGACACCGTTGGTCAATTGCGCGCCGAAGGCGGCGTTAGGACCAGTGATCGGCCCAGCGACGGCAAGCTTAATCTGGGCGCTTGCAGCGCCCGCGTAAGCCAGCCCCGCGGCGAGCACGAGGCTCGTCAGCCAAAGTTTCCTCATATACCTACTCCCTCTTTCAATTCGGTCGCTACACGCAACCCGTTCGGTAGAAGACCAGTCCCACCTTGGGTCTGGATAATTCCCCTTTTTCGACGAAGAGTCACCAGAAAAGGGCAAAGGTTTAGGGGGTTAGCGCTGCCTGCACCCGTCAAGTCAGCGCGGCCGCCAATTCAGTCCGGATTTCTCAAACGCCCAAGAATATTGCGTCGCCATCTGGGTCGCTCGCATCGATCGATAGCCGCAGAATCCGGCGACGAAGAGAATGACCAAAGCGACCGCATAGAATTGTATTGACAGAAGATCTTCCTGATAGAGCGCGAAGTGCAGGAAACGTACCGCGCAAGCAAGAACGATCATCGAAGGGATGAGCTGCCAGGCGGGACTCCAAGTCTTGGCCAGAGCCCGGCCGCTGGCGAAACCCGCCGCCCCGCCAATAACGAGGGTCAGCAAGATAAACACCCCGAAGCCGCTATCGGTATCAGCCCACAAGACGCCGTTCATCAGTGACCTCCCTCGAGGTAAGCCGATCGCACCTCGGGTCTTGCGAGCAATTCCTGGCCGGTCCCACGCATCGTGATCTGGCCGTTGACCATGACATAGCCGCGATGCGCCAGTTTGAGCGCGTGGAACGCGTTCTGCTCAACGAGAAAGACGGTTAGCTTCTCTGTCTTGTTGAGTTCGGCGATCACGTTGAAAATCTGTTTGACGATCAAAGGCGCGAGGCCGAGAGACGGTTCGTCGAGCAGCAGAAGGCGCGGTCTGCTCATCAGCGCGCGGCCGATCGCCAGCATCTGCTGCTCGCCGCCGGAGAGCGTGCCGCCGCGCTGCGTCGCGCGCTCACGAAGACGCGGAAACATCTTGAAGACCCGTTCGAGATCTTCTTCGAAATGGGCGAAATTATTGATCGACGCGCCCATTTGAAGATTTTCGAACACGGTCATGCGCGGGAAGATGCGGCGGCCTTCCGGCGACTGCGCGATTTTGAGGCGGGCAATTTCGTGCGTCGGCAGGCGCGATATTTCCTTTCCATCGAAAACGATCGAGCCGCGGCGCGCGCGCGGCGAGCCGCAAATCGTCATCATCGTCGTCGACTTGCCGGCGCCATTGGCTCCGATCAGCGTGACGATTTCGCCTTCATTGACGTCGATGTCGACGCCTTTCAGTGCTTGGATCTTGCCATAAAACGTCTCAATGCCGCGAACCGTGAGCAGAGGCCGGCCGACCGGAGCGGGCGTCGGCGCTGTTTGCATCGTCGCCGCCTGGCTCATGCTCCGATCTCCGCTTCGACCGCGTCAACTTCCTCGTCGGCAACGCCGAGATAGGCCGCGATGACTTTCGGATCGTCGCGTACTTCCTTCGGCGTACCGTCGGAGATTTTCGTCCCATAGTCCAAGACAACAATATGATCCGATATCTGCATCACCACCGACATGTCATGCTCGATCAGCAAGATCGACGTGTTGTGGGAATCCCGGATGGAGTTGAGCAGCGTATTGAGATCGGCGGATTCGCGCGGGTTAAGGCCCGCCGCAGGTTCGTCAAGGCACAGAAGGATGGGGTCGGTGCACATCGCGCGAGCAATTTCCAACCGCCTTTGCGCGCCATAGGGCAATTCGCCCGCCGGATCGTCAGCGCGATCCATCAACCCGATTTTATCGAGCCAATATTTCGAACGCTCGATCGCCTCGGCCTCGCGGGCGCGATAACTGGGCGCGCCGAGAACGCCAAGCACCGTAAAGCCGCTCGCCATCATCAGGGGGTTGTGATGTGCGACGAGCAGGTTCTCCAGGACCGTCATGCCTTGGAACAAGCGGATGTTCTGGAACGTCCGCGCCACGCGCGCCCTCCAGGCGATCTCATGGCCGGGCATGCGTTCCAGCAGATAGAGTTCGCCCGACGGAGTCTTGCCGTGTCGGGCCGGCGTCCTGGTCAACGCCTCGACGTCGGCCGAAGCTGCGACGCCCTCTTTGGCGAGCGCCAGTCGGCCCTCGGTCGGTTTATAAAAGCCGGTTACGCAATTGAAGACCGTCGTCTTGCCGGCGCCGTTCGGCCCGATCAACGCGGTGATATCGCCGCGTCCAACTTGAAAAGAGAGATCGTTGACGGCGACCAAACCGCCGAAACGCATCGTCAGGTGTTCGACTGAAAGCAGCGGATTGGTTTGCCAGCGCATCAGCCGTGTCCCTCTTTCACGAGGTCGGACGAGACGGCCTTGCGTTCCTTCAAGAATACCGAAGGCATTCTCGTCGAGACGATGCCTCGCGGCCTCACCACCATCATGATCACCATGCCCATGCCGAAAATCAGCATGCGGTATTGCGCGGGATCGAAGTCAGGCCCGAAGATTTGCTTCGTCCATTCCATCTCGCGCAGGATCTCCGTACCGCCGATCATCACGACGGCGGCCAGCGCGACGCCGATCTGAGAACCCATGCCGCCGAGAACGACGATCGCCAGGATCGTCGCCGATTCAATGAAGGTAAAACTTTCCGGGCTCACGAACCCCTGACGCACGGAGAAGAAGGAACCCGCAAAGCCGCCGAACATCGCGCCAAGCGCGAAGGCTGTGAGCTTGGTGTTTCTTGTATTGATGCCGAGCGATCGGCAGGCGATTTCATCTTCGCGAAGCGCCTCCCAGGCGCGGCCAATCGGCAAGCGCCGCAAGCGCATGGTGACGAAATTGGTCAGCAGCGCGAGGCAGAGAATGAGATAGAAGAGAAAGATGGTACGGTGGATCGGCGAATATTCAATGTGGAGCATATCGGCGAAACCGCCGGGTTCGTCGGCGAAGGGAATGCCAAAAAATGTGACCTTGGGAATCGAAGCGATGCCGGCGTAGCCGCCCGTCACCGGGACCCAATTGATCAGAACCATTCGGATAATTTCGCCGAAGGCCAAGGTGACGATGGCCAAATAGTCGCCGCGCAAGCGAAGAACAGGAAACCCTAAAATGATGCCCCAGAAGGCGGCGAGGATTCCCGCGAGCGGCAGACAGATCCAAAACGACAACCCGAACGTCGTCGCCAAAAGAGCGTAGGCATAAGCGCCGACGGCATAGAAGGCGACATAGCCAAGATCCAACAAGCCGGCCAGTCCAACAACGATATTCAGACCCCAACCAAGCATCACATAGATCAATATCTGTATGCCGTAATTATTGATCCATTTGAGGGAGCCAGCCGGCCCGAGCAGCCACAGCGTCGCCAGCGGAAAAACGAAAAGAAACACCAAGCCGATCACGCTCGCATAGCGACCAAGCAGTTCGAGAGCCGCCGATTTCGGCGCCGCCACGGCCACGACGCGCGGTTGCTCGACTTTCGGTCTCGCTTGGTAGAGCGACATCCCCAGCCGACCAGCGAAAACCAGCCCGCAAATGACCGCCACCAGGAGCGGACGCGGGATGAGATAAAGGTTGCCGTCGTTGTCCGATTCCGCATGCAAGGCGACGACGGGAAAACAGAGGCCCAAGGTCAGCAGCGCCGCCAGGAAGGCGTCTTTGATCATCGTCGCCATGCCGGCGCCGACGTCGCTCGTCGCGGCCAATTTTTGCGCTTCGACGGTCATGGTCACACCTTCTCGATTTCAGGTCGGCCAAGAATGCCGGACGGCATGAAGATCAGCGTGATCGCCAAGATCGAAAAGGCGGCGACATCCTTGTAGTCCGTCGAGAAATAAGAGGACCACATGACTTCGATGAGCCCGATGAGAAGGCCGCCGAGAACGGCGCCGGGAAGCGAGCCGACGCCGCCGAGAACGGCGGCGGTGAAGGCCTTGACGCCGGGCAAGAAGCCGTCGGCGAAATTCACGACGCCATAGTACATCATGTAGAGAACGCCGGCGACCGCTGCGAGCGCCGCGCCGATGACGAAGGTGATCGAGATCGTCCGATCGACGTCGACGCCCAGGAGCGAGGCCATCTTGCGATCCTGTTCGCAAGCTCTTTGCGCGCGACCAAGCGTCGTATGCTGCACCAAATACCAGAAAGCGACGAGCAAGACGATCGTCACCACCATGATCACGATCTGCTTGTACTGCAGCGTCACATCATACGCGCCGCCCGGCGTCAAATGCACGACTTCGTTGAACATCGGGGGGACCGGCTTGTTTCTCGGTCCTTGAACGACCTGCACGAAGTTCGACAGGAAGATCGACATGCCGATCGCCGAGATCAGCGGCGCCAGGCGGAACGAACCGCGCAATGGACGATAGGCAAGCCGCTCGATCGTCCAGTTCCACAGCGAAGTGAGCGCCATGCCGCAGATCAGCACGATGACGAAGGCCAAAGCCAACGAGGTCACGCCGAGGATTTTCGTAAGTATGAGAAAAATGATCAGCGCGATGAAGGCTGAAAGCATGAACAGGTCGCCGTGCGCGAAGTTGACCATGCCGATGATGCCGAAAACCATCGTGTAGCCGATGGCGATGAGACCGTAGATCGAACCGAGCGTGAGCCCGTTGATCAGCTGCTGCAGGAAATTGTCCATGCGCCGCTTATACTCCCCCTGCTAGGTCGGAGACCGACCCGGATGGCCGATATGCACAAACACCTCCGATCGCTGATTCAAGATCGGCGGCCCTGAACCATGCTTTGGCCTGCGATTGCGCCACCGTGCGAAGACTTGCCCCCAAACTTCGCAAGCAATTCTCGGACCAGATAACCCGAGATCGCGGCCAGCGCCACGCCCAATTTGTCCTCCCACTTGCCGTCAGACGGCAGCGCGTAAGACGCGCAACGTCTTGTCTAACAAACGGATGCTAGCAAATGGCCATCGGTCACGGCAATCGCGCCGTTTCATTTTTTTGACAATATGCCGGGCGCGGCGTTCTTATGCGCACGTATTTTTGATAGCGCTCGAAGCCCGAGGCCACGGACAGGTTATGAAGCAATGACCCTGTGAGGCGCGGCCTCTTGGTCTTTCAAGGCGAGCCGAATAGCGAGGGAGCGGTTGATGGCGATGACAATGACAGGCGAGGCGACGTTGCCCGCCGATCGCGCCAAAGTGTGGTCGATGCTCAACGATCCAGAGGTGCTAAAGGCCTGCATTCCTGGATGCCAATCGCTGGAGAAGACGAGCGACACGTCTTTCGCCGCCGTCGCCAAGGTGAAAATTGGACCGGTCAGCGCCACATTCAAAGGCGCTGTGCAATTGACCGATCTCGACCCCCCGAATGGCTATACGATCAGCGGCGAGGGCGAGGGCGGCATCGCCGGTTTCGCCAAGGGCGGCGCGAAGGTTCATCTAACGGATGCCGAAGGCGCGCCAGGATCGACCCTACTAAAGTATGATGTGCAGGCCAATGTCGGCGGCAAGATCGCGCAGCTTGGCGCGCGACTGATCGATGGCGTCGCCAAAAAAATGGCCGACCAATTTTTCTCGAATTTCACGACCGCCGCCAGCGGGGGCGCGGCGGGGCCGGCCGGCTGACGTCGGTCAAACGATCCGACCGAAATTCGAGCCATTGTTCGGATCCTAAAAGTCTGACTTTCAGCGGACATTCAAGGCGTCATCGTCTAAGGCCTGCTTGGACGGCGCGCGCCAGGCGCGCTTGCAGATTTGCCGGTCTAGCGTAGTCTGACCATGCCCGGTTCGGGAGCGCTGTCGGTCGTGATGACGATTCGACGGGTCTACGAATGAGCCAGCGCCTGAAAGCGCTTGCATAAACAACGCACGGCGGAAGCTAAAGGCGGCCGTGTCGATTGAAGGGAGGTTGGTTCATGGTTCACGTTTCCATGACGGTGAATGGAAAGGCGCTTTCGGCCGATATCGATCCGCGCACCTTGCTGGTTCAATTTCTGCGCGAGAATCTTCGTCTGACAGGAACTCATGTTGGTTGCGACACGTCGCAATGCGGCGCTTGCGTCGTTCACGTCGACGGGCTCGCGGTCAAGTCCTGCACGTCGCTCGCGGTTTCAAATGACGGCGCCGATATTCTCACGATCGAAGGGCTCGCATCGGCCGGCAAGCTGCATCCCATGCAGCAGGCTTTTCAGGACAATCACGCCTTACAATGCGGCTTCTGCACGCCGGGTATGATCATGTCCGCCATCGATATTGTCCAACGCAAGGGCGCCAATCTCGACGAGCACACCATTCGTGAGGAGCTGGAAGGCAACATCTGCCGCTGCACCGGCTACCACAATATCGTCAAGGCGGTCGCTCAAGGCGCGCGCGCCATGACCGCGCCTGGCGGCGCGCAAGCGGCGGAGTAGAAAAGGGGATAGCGCGTAGCCGCTACCCGCTCGTCTCGTACGCAACGATTCTCCCTTCATTCGTCATCAATAAGCTGATCACCCGTTGGGGCGAGATCGGCGGCATTAGGAGGAAATCATGAGCGCGACCGGAATTGGCGCCTCAGTAAAGCGCAAAGAAGATCATCGTTTCATCACCGGCAAGGGACATTATACAGACGATATCAACCGGCCGGGCCAAGCCTATGCTTATTTCCTTCGCTCTCCTCACGCCCACGCCACGATCGACAAGCTCGATACGTCCGCGGCGGCGAAAGCCTCGGGCGTCGTCGCCGTCTTTACGGGAGAAGATTTGGCGCAAGATAAAATCGGCGGCCTGATCTGCGGCTGGATGATCCATTCCAAGGATGGTTCACCGATGAAGGCGGGCGCCCATCCAGCGCTCGCGCAAGGCAAGGTGCGCTACGTCGGCGATCATGTCGCAGTCGTCATTGCCGATACTTACGCGCAGGCCAAAGACGCCGCGGAAAAAATCGTCATCGACTATGGCGTGCTGCCGGCGGCTATCGACCTTGCCGCGACAGCCAAGAGCGGCGCGCCGCAAGTTCATGAAGTCGCGCCCAACAATACGGTCTACAACTGGCATCTCGGCGACAAAGCGCCAACGGACGCCGCTTTTGCGGCGGCGGCGCATGTCACCAAGCTCGACTTCGTCAATAATCGCCTGATCCCCAATGCAATGGAGCCGCGCGCCGCGGTGGGCGATTACGATCCGGGAACAGATGTGTTCACGCTTTATACGACGAGCCAGAATCCGCATGTGGCGCGGCTGGTGCTTGCGGCCTTCATCGGCATCGCGCCCGAGCACAAGTTGCGCGTGATCGCCCCCGACGTCGGCGGCGGCTTTGGCTCGAAAATCTTCATCTACGCCGAAGAGACGATTTGCGTCTGGGCGGCTAAGAAAGTCGGCCGTCCCGTGAAATGGACCGCCGATCGTACGGAAGCTTTTCTTTCCGACGCGCATGGCCGAGACCATGTCACCCACGCCGAGCTTGCCGTCGACGCAAGCGGCAAGATCACGGGCCTTCGCGTCCACACGATTGCGAATTTGGGCGCCTATCTGTCGACGTTCTCATCGGCTGTGCCGACCTATCTCTACGGGCCGCTGCTTTCGGGCCAATACGCCATTCCCGCCATCTATTGCGAGGTGGATGCGGTTTATACGAATACAGCGCCGGTCGACGCCTATCGCGGCGCCGGGCGGCCCGAGGCGACATTCGTTGTCGAGCGTCTGGTCGAAGTGGCGGCGCGCGAAACCGGTCGCGATCCCGCCGAATTCCGCCGCGCCAATTTCGTGACGACTTTTCCCCATCAAACACCCGTCGTCTTCGCCTATGACGCCGGCGACTATGGCGCTTCGCTCGACAAGGCTTTGACGCTCGCCGATTACAAAGGCGTGGGGCAGCGCAAGGCCGCTTCGGCGGCAAAAGGCAAGCTGCGTGGCATCGGGCTTTCCGCTTATATCGAAGCTTGCGGCCTCGCGCCGTCGGCGGTCGTCGGCTCAATCGGCGCCGGCGTCGGTCAATGGGAATCGGCCGAGGTGCGCGTCAATCCGACCGGCTCGGTCGAGGTTCTGACCGGCTCGCACAGTCATGGCCAGGGGCATGAGACGACTTTTGCGCAACTCGTCTCGGACCGGCTCGGCATTCCGATCGAGAATATCTCGATCGTCCATGGCGACACCGACAAGGTTCAGTTCGGCATGGGTACTTACGGCTCGCGTTCCGGCGCGGTCGGCATGTCGGCGATTTCGAAGGCGCTCGACAAGATCGAGGCCAAAGCGAAAAAAGTCGCGACACATGTGCTCGAGGCCGCGGAACAGGACATCGAATTCAAAGACGGAAAGTTCACCGTCAAGGGCACGGACAAGGCGATCGATTTTGGCTCGATCGCTTTGCAAGCCTATGTCGCGCATAAGTTCAACGGCCAGGAACTCGAGCCTGGATTGAAAGAGACCGCCTTCTGGGACCCGACAAATTTCACTTTCCCGGCCGGCGTCCATATCTGCGAAGTCGAGATCGATCCGGAAACCGGCGTGACGAAAATCGATCGCTGGACGGCGGTGGATGATTTCGGCGTGTTGATCAATCCGATGATCGTGGAGGGTCAGGTCCATGGCGGCGTCGCGCAAGGCGTCGGCCAGGCGATGCTCGAAGGCGCAGTCTATAATTCCGAGGGTCAATTGCTGACCGCGAGTTACATGGACTACTGCATGCCGCGCGCCGACGATTTGCCGTCCTTCACGATCGCGACGACGGAAACGCGCTGCCCCTCGAACCCGCTGGGGATCAAGGGATGCGGCGAAGCGGGCGCGATCGCATCGCCGCCCGCCGTGATCAACGCCATCACCGATGCGCTCGGCCACGAAAACGTGGCCATGCCGGCGACCCCGCAGGCCATATGGCGAGCGGCGCAGCAAGCGCGCGTGAAGCGCGCGGCGGAATAGAATCAGCGAGACGCAGCGGCTTGGCCGCGACATTCGAGGGAGACTCCCATGTACCAATTCACCTATCACCGGCCCGACAATCTTTCGGCGGCCGTGGCGCAGCTCGCGGCGGACGACGACGCCAAACTGCTCGCCGGCGGCCAGACGCTTCTGCCGACGATGAAGCAGCGTCTTGCGGGGCCGAGCGCGATCATCGACCTCAGCAAGATTGCCGGACTTGCCGGCGTCTCGCGCGAAGGCGATGCGATCGTCATCGGCGCGATGACCCGGCACGGGGACGTCGCGACCAACGCGACGGTTCGTCAGGCAATTCCAGCCTTGGCGGAACTCGCCTCTCTCATTGGCGATCCGCAAGTGCGCCATCGGGGCACGATGGGCGGATCGATCGCGAACAACGATCCCTCGGCCGATTATCCTGCCGCCGCGCTGGCGCTTGGCGCGACGATTGTCACCAACAAGCGAGAGATCGCGGCGGAGGCCTTTTTTACAGGTCTGTTCGAGACAGCACTCGAAGCAGGCGAGATCATCACCAAAGTGCGTTTTCCGATCCCGCAGAAGGCGGCCTATCAGAAATTCCGCAATCCCGCCTCGCGTTATGCCTTGGTCGGCGTCTTCGTCGCCAGGACCGCTGGCGGCGTGCGGGTCGCGGTGACCGGGGCGGGGTCGAGTGGCGTGTTCCGCGCCAATGCCATTGAGGCGGCGCTGGCGGCGAATTTCTCGCCCTCGGCTTTGGCGAACGTCAAAGTTCCGGCCGAGGGACTTAATAGCGATATCCACGCCGACGCCGCCTATCGGGCTCATCTGATTGGCGTGCTAGCGAAACGCGCCGTCGCGGCGATCGCCTGACGTCGCCAATCTTGCCTTTGCGGCTCTCCCATGGAACGGGAGAGCCGTCCGATTTTGTGATGGGCTATCGAGGAGCGTTGAGAGGCATGGCGCAAGCGGATGGGAGGCTGGGCGCCGCCCCGATTCCCGGCTCCATCGACGAGACGCTCGCCTTGCTGCGCAAGGCCGATTATGTCGGCGAGCGCTCGCTGGCGACGGTGCTTTTCTTGAGTCTTCGGCTGGGACGGCCGCTATTTCTGGAAGGCGAAGCGGGCGTCGGCAAGACTGAAATCGCCAAAGTGCTGGCCACGACGCTCGGCCGTCGCCTTATTCGCCTGCAGTGCTATGAAGGCCTCGATGTCGCCTCTGCGGTGTACGAATGGAATTACGCCGCGCAGATGATGGCGATCCGCCTCGCCGAGGCAGCCGGGGAGCACGACAAGGAGCGGATCGAGCATGATGTTTTCTCGCCGCGCTATCTGATCAAGCGGCCGCTGCTGCAGGCGCTGGAGCCGACCGCCGAGGGCGCGCCGGTTCTGCTCATCGACGAGATCGATCGCGCCGACGAAGCCTTCGAGGCCTTCCTGCTCGAGGTTCTGTCCGATTTCCAAGTCACGGTTCCAGAGATTGGCGCGATCAAGGCCGAGCACCCGCCGATCGTCATCATCACCTCCAACCGTACCCGTGAGATCCATGACGCCTTGAAGCGGCGTTGCCTTTACCATTGGGTCGGCTATCCCGATGCGGCGCGCGAAGTTGAAATCGTCAAAGCGAAAGCGCCTCGCGCGCCCGAACGCTTGACGCAAGAGATCGTCGCCTTCGTGCAGGCTTTGCGAAAACAGGATCTGTTCAAATCGCCGGGCGTCGCCGAAACGCTCGACTGGGCGAGCGCATTGACGGAGTTGGACGCGGTCGCGCTCGATCCCGCGCAAGTCAGCGATACTTTGGGCGTATTGCTCAAATATCAGGATGATATTGCGAAAATCGAGGGCGCCAAGACGGCGGAACTGATCGAAACGGTGCGCGCTGAGACGCGGGCGATGCGGTAGGCTGCGCGCCGATGGAAAATGGCGACCGCCGCCTTCGGCGCCTGAAAGTCTTGCAATGAACCGCCCATAGAATGGACACGAACGAACCTTCCGGCTCCGGCCAACTGGCCAAGAACATTCTCTATTTCGCGCGCGCTTTGCGCGAGGCGGGCCTTCCTGTAGGCCCTGGCTCCGTACTCGACGCTCTGGCGGCGGTACAAGCGGCTGGCATCGGCGATCGCGCGGATTTCTATGCGACGCTTCACGCGGTCTTTGTCAAGAAGCACGAACATTCGATTTTGTTCGATCAGGCCTTCCGTATCTTTTGGAAGCGCCGCGGCTTTCTCGAAAAGCTCATTGCGATGATGTCGCCTGTCGCTGAGCCGGCCAAAGAAAAGAAAAAGCCGGAGGCTGGCGCGAGCCGGATCACCGAGGCCTTTTTCAAGACGCCGCGCGTCGACGCCAAGGAGCAGCCCTCGGTCGAATTCGACGCGCGCTTCACCATGTCGGCCGCGGAAATATTGCGCACGAAGGATTTCGCTCAGATGAGCGCCGCGGAAATCATCGCGGCGCGCGAGCAAATCGCCAAGCTGCATTTGCCGGCGGACGAGGTCAACACGCGGCGCTACGTCGCCAGGGCGCATGGGTTGCGCGTCGATCCGCGACGATCGTTCCGCCGCTCGATGAAGGCGGGCGGTTCGACCATCGACCTTGCTTTTCGTACGCGCGATTTGCGTCATCCGCCGATCGTCGCGCTTTGCGATATTTCAGGTTCGATGAACGAATATACGCGCATCCTGCTTCATTTCCTGCATGCGCTCGGCGAACGCCGCCGCGTCTCGACCTTTCTCTTCGGCACGCGGCTGACGAATGTCACGCGCGCCTTGCGCGCCAGAGACGTCGACGACGCGCTGGCCTTATGTTCAGGCCAGGTCAAGGATTGGTCGGGCGGCACGCGGATCGGCGAAGCGCTGCACCGTTTCAATCGGGAATGGTCGCGCCGCGTGCTCGGGCAGGGCGCGATCGTGCTCGTCTTCACCGACGGTCTGGAGCGCGATGATGCGCACATGCTCGGCCTCGAGATGGAGCGTTTGCGCAAATCTTGCCGCCGGCTGATCTGGGCCAATCCGCTGTTGCGCTACGGCGCTTTTGAAGCCAAGGCGCAGGGAATCCGCGCCATGCTGCCGCATGTCGACGAGTTCCGGCCGATCCATAATCTCGCCAATATGGCCGACCTTTGTCAGGCGCTGTCGCGCGAAAGGGCGACGAGCGTCGATCCGAAACTATGGTTGAAGCGCTCGGCGTGAGGGACGTTGGCGCGGCCTTGTCAAGGCCCGGCAGGGTCTCCATCTTTCCATTTCTTTGCTACGCCAGCCAGGCGCCTTGGGCTATGGTGGCGGGCGTTCGGAGGACATCGAAAATGCTCTCGACGGAAGAAGACATTCTCGCCGCCGCCCAGGATTGGCGCGGCAAGGGAAGGGACGTAGCGATTGCGACCGTTGTCGAAACCTGGGGCTCGGCGCCCCGTCCCGTCGGGAGCCATCTTGTCATCGACGGAGAGGGTAATTTCCTCGGCTCGGTTTCCGGCGGCTGCGTCGAAGGCGAAGTGGTGACGGAGGCGCTCGACGTGATCTCGGCCGGGGCGCCAAAAATCCTCGAGTTCGGCGTCGCCGACGAAACCGCCTGGAAGGCCGGCCTTTCCTGCGGCGGCCGGATCAAGGTCTATGTCGAGAGGCTCGACTGATGCGTCTTGATCTGCTTACCGCGTTGAATGCGGAGCGGGCGGCGCGCCGCGCCTGCCTGCTCATCACCGACTTCGCGGACGGGGCGCAGCGGCTGGTGAAGGCCGATCAGGTCTCCGGCGACCCATTGGAAGCTTTGTTGGAGCCTGTACTGCGTTCGGGAAAAAGCGGGTCCGTCGAGTACGAAGGCAAAAGCTACTTTCTTACGGTGCAAGTACCGGCTGTGCGGCTTGTCCTCGTCGGCGCGGTCCATATCAGCCAGGCTTTGGCGCCGATCGCCAAAGTCGCGGGGCTCGATCCCGTCATCATCGATCCGCGTACGGCTTTTGCGACGCCGGAGCGCTTTCCCGATGTCGAAGTCATCGCGGAATGGCCGGACGCCGCTTTGGAGCGCGCGCCGCTTGATCGTTATACCGCCATCGCCCTGCTGACGCATGATCCAAAGATCGACGATGTCGCGCTGGAGCGCGCGCTTCGCGCGGATTGTTTCTATATCGGCGCGCTCGGTTCGCGAAAGACGCACGCCAAGCGGCTCGAGAGAATGCGCGCGGCCGGCTTCGGCGAGGCGGCGCTCGCCCGCATCCATGCGCCGATCGGACTCGACATTGGCGCCGTGAGTCCAGCCGAAATCGCGGTTTCGATCGTCGGCGAGATCATCGGCGCGTTACGCAAGAAGCCGCTCCGCGCGGAGGAAAAGGCCGCGTGAAATTCGGGCCGATTTCTGTCGCCGAGGCCGAGGGGGCGATCGTCGCGCATACGATCCGCAAGGGCGCGCTCATCCTCAAAAAGGGTCAGACGGTAACGCGAGAGCATCAAGCGGCGCTTGCCGCCGCCGGCGTTGCGGAAATTGTCGCAGCGCGCTTGGACGCGGAGGATATTGGCGAGGATGCGGCGGCCAAGCAATTGGCTGAGCGGCTCGCCGGCGCTCATTTGCGGCTCGAGCGCGCCTTCACCGGCCGGGTCAATCTCTTCGCGGACGCGGCGGGCCTCGTCATGGTCGATGCATCCGCTATCGATCGGCTCAACAGTGTGGACGAGGCGATCACGGTCGCGACGCTCGCGCCGTACCGTGTGGTGGCGGAAGGCGATATGGCGGCGACGGTCAAGATCATTCCTTTCGCCGCCTCGCGCCATGCGCTCGATGAGGCGTTGAAGGCCGTCGGTCGCGGGGCTGTCGGGATCGCGCCGTTCAGGCCTTTGCGGATCGGCGTGGTCTCCACGCTTCTGCCCGGCGTGAAACCGAGCATCGTCGTCAAGACTCTACGCGTGCTCGAAGAACGTCTTGCGCCCGCCGGGGCGCGTATTCAGCGCGAGGAGCGCGCGCCGCACGAGGCGGCCGCTTTGGCGAAAGCCTTGGAAAAGATCGCCCCGGAGGCCGATCTCCTTGTCGTCTTCGGCGCTTCCGCGATTACCGACCGGCGCGACGTGATACCGGCGGCGATCGAAAGCGGCGGCGGGCGGATCGATCAATTCGGCATGCCGGTCGATCCGGGCAATTTGCTCCTGCTCGGCGAATTCGCCGGCAGGCCGATCATTGGCGCGCCGGGCTGCGCGCGTTCGCCGAAGGAGAACGGTTTCGACTGGGTTTTGCAGCGCCTTCTCGCGGACGTACCGATCGGGCCCGCTGAGATCAAAGCGATGGGCGTTGGCGGGCTGTTGATGGAGATTGCGCAGCGTCCGCAGCCGCGTCTCGGCGGCGATTGAGCTAGGCCGAAATCGCTCGGCCTTCGCCATTCGGCGATTCAACCTCCCGCCAATGTTCGTCAAATTCGCTTACGGGCATCGGGGTGCCGAAAAGGAAGCCTTGAGCCTCCTCGCAACCGGCGTCCTGCAACAGGGCGGCTTGCGCCTCGGTCTCGACCCCTTCCGCAACCAGCTTCAATTCCAACGCGCGCGAAATGCCGATAATCGCCTTGACCAATTCCGCACGTTTTCGGTCGCGCTCGATGTCGCGGATGAAGCTGCGATCGATCTTCAAGGCGCTGATCGGAAATCCGGTGAGATAACTCAACGCGGAAAGGCCGGCGCCGAAATCGTCGATCGCGACGGCGACGCCCATATCCCGGATCGCACGAAGCATTGAGCGCACGATTTGATTGTCTTCAAGCAGGAGGCTTTCCGTGATCTCCACCTCGAGCCAAGCCGGGTCGCAGCCAGTCGTGGTCAGTGTCTCCCGCAGAGAGCCGACAAGATCGTTCATGACGAACTGCCGGCTGGAGAGATTGACGGAAATTTTCATAGGCGAGCGCGCGGTCTTGTTCCATTCGACAGCCTGCCGGCAGGCTTGCAACAGAACCCAACGGCCGATCTCGACGATCTGGCCAGATTCTTCCGCAATCGCGATGAATTTGTCCGGCGTGAGAAATCCGAGTTCGGCGTGCCGCCACCGCAGCAAGGCTTCGGCGCCAAGAATATCTCTCGTTCTGAGATCGATGCGTGGTTGGAAATAGATTTGAAGTTCGCCATGTGAAATCGCGCGGCGAAGGTTGCTCTCGATCGCCATCCGCCATACGTTGCGCGCCATCATCTCCGGCGTGAAGAACTGATAATTGTTCCTTCCATTGCGCTTGGCGTGGTACATCGCCGAATCGGCGCGCTTGAACAATGTATCGACATCGATCTGGGCGCCGTCGCTCTCGGCGATGCCTATACTACCGAAAACCATGATCTCCCGGCCGGACAATGAGAACGGCCGAGCGAGCGCGCGCAGAATTTTTGCGGCGATCGCCGAGAAGTCGCGGTTTTGCGGGTCGTTGGGCAGAAGGATAGCGAATTCGTCGCCGCCGAGCCGCGAGATCGTATCAGTCTTTCGAAGGCAGCGCCTTAACCGCGCCGCGGCTTTGCAAAGCAGCGCGTCGCCGATCGCATGGCCGAATGTATCATTGACCTCTTTGAATCGATCGAGGTCGAGAAGCATCAAGGCGAAGGCGCCCTTGTCGCCTGGAAGCGCCGCCGCCTGGACAATGCGCTCGCGCAACAAGGAGCGATTGGGGAGACCAGTCAAGGCGTCGTAAAAGGCCAGGCGCTGAATCTTGCGGCGGCTTTCGACAATTTCGCTGATGTCGCGCGCGACGCTTAAAACCCCGGCCACGTTGTTCTTCTCGTCGAATTCGGGGACAAAGCGGACATGGCTCCATTTGACCGACCCGTCCTTCCCGCGAAGGGCGAATTCCATTTCATCTTCGCGCCCGGACGCCGCCACGCTTCGAAGCTTTGCTTCATAGTCCGCCGCCTTGGCGACGTGACCGCCGGCCGATGCGCTCGCAGGCGCGAGAGTCTCGGCGCCGAAGAAGCTTTTGGCGGCCGGATTGACGTAACGTTGCCGACATGCCGCATCGTAGCGAATGATGAAGTCGGGTGAATTCTCCACCAGCGTGCGGAATTCTTGTTCCCGCTGGCGCAATTTTTGTTCCGCGCTGATGCGCCGATGCGTATCGGCGCCGATCGTGAGCACGCTGACCACCTGGCCGGTCAGATTACGCTCGGGGATTGCACGCACCGTGCCGATGCGGCGCCGGCCGTCGCGGCGAAGATAGGTAATCTGCTTCTCGTCCGGAGCGCCCTTCTCCATCACGGCGAGCAGCCAATCCTGATAGGCCTGTTCCTGCTCGATATCGCCCAGGATTTGCGCTTCGACCGGCGTCTTTCCAAGGAGCGTCGCGGGATCGATGTTGCTTCGGCGTTCGAAACTATTGTTCGAAAATAAGCGACGACAGGCCCGATCATAACGCACAATCGAGTCCGGGGAATTATCGACGAGGGTACGAAAGTCGCGCTCTTTCTCGCCGCGAAGGCGCTCGATCTCGCGTTCATCGGTGACATCGCGCGCGATCGAAATGATGCGACGAACCGGTTTTCCAGGATCTGCGACGGGAACAAGATTGACGACTAAAGTCCTGGTTCCGAGGGGGCCATCGAAAGCAGTCTCATAGCGGACGGTCGTGCCGGCCGTCGCGCATTGAGCCAGTTTTTCGATGAAATACGCGCTGGCGCTCGGAGAGAGGGCGGTTTCAATGAAAGGCTCGGTTCCATCCGGCTCTGGAAGGCCGCAGGCGCGCCGCGCCGCCGGATTGGTCGCCGAGAGGACAAAACGTCCATCCGCGGTCGCATCGATCAAAGCAATGCAGTCAGAGACGTTTTCGAATACATCTCGATATCGCTGTTCGCTTTCCTGGAGCGCTCTTTCTATGCGCTTGCGCCGCTCGATGTCGAGCATGGCGCCGGCCATTCCCGCGACGGCGCCATCGGGGCCGCGGAAGACCGCTTTGTGAAACATGACCTCGTGAAGAGAACCATCGGCGTAGCGCACGTCTGCTTCGTAGACTTGCGTTCCGCCTTGAAGGAGCAAATCGCGGTCCGCGTCCTGATAGCGCGCGGCGAGATCGGGCGGGGCGACGTCATATACGGTCTTGCCAATGATCGCCTCAGTTTTCAGCCCCAGAAATTGTTCGAACGCCTCATTGCATCCGATGTAGCGCGCCTCGGCGTCCTTGATGAAAATCGGGGCCGGCAACGAATTCAGCGCGGCCTGAATTTGTGCGGAATGGCGGCTCAGCGCGGTCAGGGATGTGGCGCTTTGGAAGCGTTCGTTTGCTCGGGCGGCCAAAATTGCGAGACGAGCATTTGGCTCAGCAAGCTCGTCGCGCGAAGCAAGATCATCGAGGCCGTGGCCGATCCGTTGAATCGTTTCCCGGCTCAAATCGTCGGCCACCAGGCAGAGATAGGCGTGAGGCCCGAGCTTCTGGCGAATGTCGCAACAAGCCGTGTCAAGCTGGCTCGCCGGCGCGACGAGGAAAACGACGGCGGGGCCCGCTTTTGGGCCAATTTCGGTGACCGCGATGTCGCGCAAAGCGGCGGGCGGCGGGTCGCCATCGTGATCGACCCAGTAAATGGCGGCGCCGCCGAAACTCATGAAAATCGCCTCGAAGAATCGACAGATGCCGCCGAAGAATGCCGACAGTTTAGGTAAGATGATTTGCGCGAGGGTTCGGCCGCGCACATCCTCGCGTTGCAACCCTGAAGGGACGATTAAATGAGAAGTCAGACCCACGGCGCTGCGGCGACGCGGTAAAGAATTGAAGAATGTGATGATTAAAGTTGCAGCAATTCTGCTTGTCGCTGGCCGCTCAACGCGGTTTTCCGCCGCGCCAGAAGTAACGCAGACGAAACTCGTCGCCCCGCTCGCCGGCAAGCCTTTGGCGCGCTATGCCGCCGAGGCGGCCCTGGCGTCGTCGGCCGATCTTGTCATCGCCGTGACCGGACACGCCCGAGCGGATGTCGAGGCGGCGCTGGAGGGACTGGCGCTGCGATGGATCCATAACGCGCGCTTCGCGGATGGCCTGGCTTCTTCATTGCAACACGGCCTTGCGGCCGCGCCGGATGATGTCGACGGCGCGGTGATCCTTCTCGGCGACATGCCCGCCGTGACGCCGGGCCTCATCGACCAGCTTATTGCCGCGTTCAAGGCGAAGCCTGATGCTTTAGCCGTCGCGCCGGTTCATGACGGCCAGCGCGGCAATCCGATTCTGCTTGCGCGAGAACTTTTCGCCGCGGTGGCTGGGCTCGACGGCGATATTGGCGCGCGGCGTCTGCTCGATGCGTCGCCGCGCGAACGGATTCTTGAAATCCCCGTCGAAGGCTTCGAGACCCGTCTCGATATCGATACGCGCGAGGCGCTCACTGCGGCGACGCGAACTCTCAAATTTTAAGCGCCCTCGTTCAATTGTTAGGATTTGATTAAACTTTCGAGCGCGCAATGTCATTGTTTCGTCAAGAACGGCGGACCGTAACTTTCAGACGGGCGTCAGGCGAAAGGAGACCGGCGATGGCGACTCGTGTTGCTTCCCGTGAATTCGTGCGTCAGCTCGAAGGCTTCAGCCTTACGACAGCGGAAATTTTTTATCGAATGCCGGATCATCCGGCTCTGCTACAAAGTTATGTTTGGCAGGACTACGACATGGCGCCGCAATTTCCGGTGCTGATGAAGTTTCTCACCTTCTGGCGCGAGAAATTGGAAGGACCGCTGCATTCCGTTCGCGTCGGTCATCACCGTCTGATCGGCCCCGCCGAAATCCGCTCGCTCGGCAGCGAGTTCGTCCTGCATTAGCGACACGCGTCCTACCGCTCGCGCATCGCCTCGGATGCGACCTTAGCAAAGGGTGAGAAAAGATAGTCGATGACACGTCGACTATCGGTCTTGATTTCCGCCGTTACCGTCATGCCCGCAGTGAGAGGGATTTCGGCGCCTCGAGCGCGGATTGCGCTTTCATCAAGCGTAATGAGAATCGGAAAAACGAATTTCTGCGGCCCGTTCGCGGAAGGCAGGGTCTGGCTGTTGGCCAGATTCACGGCGTTCGCTTGCGCGCGGCGGGCAAGTCAAAGCAGTTTCAGGCTTTTCAAGCTCGCATGTCCCTGACGGCCGACAATCAGATGGTCGTGGACGACGACGCCGAGGGGCGCGCCCATCGCGATAATGTCCTTGGTCATTTTTACGTCGGCGGAGGAGGGCGTCGGATCGCCCGAGGGGTGATTGTGGACGAGTACGATCGCGGAGGCGGAGAGCTCCAGCGCGCGGCGGACGACTTCGCGGGGATAGACGGGGGTATGATCGACGGTGCCGACGCCGAGCCTTTCGTCAGCGATAAGGCCGTTGCGCTTGTCGAGGAAGAGTACGTGAAACTCCTCGCGGTCGGCGAAGGCGATCGCGGTGCGGCAATAGTCGATCAATCCGCTCCACGAGCCGATGGCCAGGCGCTTCTTCGCCGCGCCTTTGGCGAAGCGCTTGGCGCCGGCCTCGAGGATTTTGAATTCGGTGATCGCGCTCTCAGTCATGCCGTCGACTTCGGCAAGCCGTTCCGGCGCCGCCGCGATCGCCTCGGCGAAGGAGCCGAAACGGACGACGAGCGCTTTGGCGAGGGGTTTGACGTCGCGGCGGGGAATGGCGCGAAAAAGTACGAGTTCGACAAGTTCGTAATCGGCGATCGCTTCAGGGCCGGCGTCGCGCAGCCGGCTTTTCAGTCTCTCGCGATGGCCGAGATAGTGGGGCGGCGGCTCAGCCTCGGCCGTCATGCGCCATAGGGCGGTTCGTACATTTCCGCTTCCAGTAAATTAATTTGCGTCGAAATCTGATGGCTAGAATGGGCTTAAATCTACGCGGCGGTATGGGGCGGTTTGTCCAGGCCATTCGGCGAATAGGTGAAGACTTCGGCGCCGGTCTCGGTGACCCCGACCGTATGTTCGAACTGCGCGGAGAGCGAACGGTCGCGCGTCACGGCGGTCCATCCGTCGGACAAGACTTTCACCTGCGGCCGGCCGAGATTGATCATCGGCTCGATCGTGAAGAGCATGCCGGGCCGTAACGGCAGGCCTTCGCCGGAGCGACCGTAGTGGAGAATATTCGGCTCGTCGTGGAAGAGCCGGCCGAGGCCGTGGCCGCAGAAGTCGCGCACGACCGAGCAGCGCTCGCCTTCGGCGTAAGTCTGGATCGCCGCGCCGATATCGCCTGTCGTCGCGCCGGGCTTCACGGCGGCGATGCCGCGCATCAAGGATTCATAAGTGATGTCGATCAGGCGTTGCGCGCGGCGGGGCGCTTCGCCCGCAACGTACATCCGGCTCGAATCGCCGTGCCAGCCGTCGACGATCAACGTGACGTCGATGTTGAGAATATCGCCATCGCGAAGCGGCTTGTCGTCGGGCAGGCCGTGACAGACGACGTGATTGATCGAGGTACAAATCGCCTTGCGATAGCCGCGGTAGTAGAGGGGGGCCGGATAGGCGTGGTGGTCCATCGCAAATTCGAAGCAGAGCTTGTCGAGCGCGGCGGTGGTCACGCCGGGTCTCACATTATCGGCGAGCAGATCAAGCGCTTCGGCAGTCAGACGGCCGGCGACGCGCATGGCCGCGAAAGCCTCGGGTCCGTGCAGTTTGATATGGCCGCTCTTGCGGCCGTGCAGCGCGGCAGAATCGACGAATGTCATGGCGTAACGCGTAAAGCCCAGCAAGCCCAGTGGATTATCGACCTAATGTAAGGTCTTCGGCGGCGCGCGCAAGCGGCGCCGTTTTCACGCTTCGCCTGAGAAGCGGGCGCGGAAATCCTGCGGTCCGATACAGGCGATGCGCTGGAAGCTGCGCCGCATCGTCTCTTCGCCGCCAAAACCGCAGCGGGCCGCCACGCGCTTGATCGGCTCGCGCGTCTCGCAAAGCCGGCGCTGCGCCGCTTCGACCCTCAGGCGTTCAATCGCCCGCGCCGGGCTCACGCCCGTCGCCTGCTTGTAGCGCCTGGCGAAATTGCGCTCGCTCATGCCGGCCTTCTCGGCGAGGCGCGGCACCGAGAGATCGGCGTTGAGGTTTTCGCTGATCCAGGCGTTCAGCGTTTCGAAGCGTTCGTCGGCGGCTTGGAGCTCGAGAGCGGCTGAAAATTGCGCCTGGCCGCCGGGACGTTTGAGAAAGACCACGAGCTGGCGGGCGACGGCCAGTGCGGTCGCGCGGCCAAGGTCTTCCTCGACCAGCGCCAAGGCGAGATCGACGCCGGCGGTGACGCCGGCGGATGTCCAGACATGCCCGTCGCGAACGAAAATCGGGTCGTTTTCGACTTTGATCTCGGGGTATTGCCGCTGAAGCTGGGCGCAGCGACCCCAATGGGTGGCGACGCGCCGGCCGGTGAGCATTCCCGCCGCCGCCAGGATCAGCGCGCCGGAGCAGACCGAGCAGAGGCGGCGCGCGTGCGCCGCTCGCAGTTTCAGCCACGCCAGCAAGGCTTCGTCCTTGCAGGCTTTGTCGACGCCATAGCCGCCGGAGACGATCAATGTATCGAGCGGCGCGCCAGGGGCGGGCAGGGCGGCGGCGCCGAGTGTCATGCCTGACGAACTTGCAATGAGGCCGCCGCTGCCTGCGACGACTTGCAGCGTGTAAGGCGCGGGCTGGCGCGCGAGCCGCGCGAGATCGTTCGCCGTGGCGAAGACCTGGGAGGGGCCGGCGACATCGAGCAATTGAAAATCGCCAAAGGCGACGAATTCGACGGCGCGTCGGTTTGGCTGAAAATGTTGGATGCTTGTCATTTCAGCCAATCCATAGCCGATTAAGGTCGCCGGCGGCAACAGATTTAGGAGCGTCACGCAATGGAAATCGGCTTTCTTGTTTTCCCCAAGGTCCAGCAGCTCGATCTGACAGGGCCTTACGAAGTCTTCGCCTCCTGGCCGGGTGCGCGGGTTAGGCTGGTCGCCAAGAGCCGCGCGCCGATCGCTTCGGCGACCGGGCTTGTGCTGACGCCGGACCTGACTTTCGAAGATTGTCCGCAGCTTGACGTCATCTGCGTTCCCGGCGGCGTTGGGATCAATCCGCTTCTCAATGACGAGGAGACGCTCGCCTTTTTGCGGCGGCAGGCGTCGGGCGCGCGCTTCGTCACCTCGGTCTGTACGGGCGCCTTGGTTCTCGGCGCCGCCGGCTTGCTCCGCGGCAAAAGGGCGACGACGCATTGGGCCTCCCACAATTTCCTCTCAGCTTTCGGCGCTATTCCCGTCGAGGCGCGCGTCGTGCGGGACGGCGATCTGATGACCGGCGGCGGCGTCACGGCGGGGATCGACTTCGCGCTGACGCTCGTCGCCGAGCTTGCCGGCCGTGAGGCAGCCGAAGCGATCCAGCTCAATTTCGAATATGCGCCGGCGCCGCCTTTCGATTCCGGCAGGCCCGACACGGCGCCGGCCGAGATTGTCGCTGCTGTTCGCAAGCTTAGCGCAACGGTGAGGGCGGAGCGCGAGGTTCTGGTCGCCGAAGCGGCGCGAAAGCTCAGCATCGCCGCCTGACGAAAAGACGTTGCAAAACCGCACGCGCGGCGCTGGCCTTGCCGTCGCTGCGCGTGGTATGGGCCGACGCCCCATGTCGTCGGCCCTCGCCCAGAATTCCGCCGCTGCCGATCCAGCGCCTTTCGGCCATTATGCGCCGACCGGCCTGTGCGCGGCGGCGCTGCGCATTACCCGCCGCTGCTCCGACCGGTGGCTCGCCAAGCGCCTGGCGTTCTTTTTGCGCTCGAATGCGATCAAATGGCTGGGCGGGCGACCGATCGATGTCGAAACGCTCGGCGTGCGCATGCGGCTCAGGCCCTACAATAATGTCGCGGAAAAGCGCCTTCTGTTCACGCCGCAATATTTCGATCGCCGCGAGCGCGCGCTGATCGCCGAGCGGATGGGCGAGGGCTCCATCTTCATCGACGCGGGCGCCAGCGTCGGCGGCTACGCTTTGTCGATCGCCGCCGCCGCGCCGCGGGCGCGCATCCTGGCGATCGAGCCTTTGCCGGAAGTGTTCGAACGGCTCGTCTACAATATCGATCAGAATGCGCTCGCCAATGTGAAGGCCTTGTCCTGCGCGCTTGCCGATCGCGACGGCGAAGTCACGCTCTTCGTCAACGAGGACAATCGCGGCGAGACGTCGCTCCGCGTCGTCAGTGAGGAAGCAAGTTCGATACGCCTGCGCGTGCCGGCGAAAAGTCTTCTCTCGGTATTGCGCGGCGAGGGCTATGAGCGGGTCGACGTCATTAAGCTCGATATCGAGGGCGCCGAGGATCTGGCGCTCGACGCCTTTTTCCGCGACGCGCCGGCTTCGCTCTGGCCTCGCTTGATTGTGATGGAGTTCAATCTTCTGCCGCCCGAGGGCGGGCTCGAGGAACGCTTGCGCGGTCTCGGCTATCGCGAAATCCTGCGCACGGCGGAAAATGTCGCTTATGAACGCGATCAACCCATGGCGTAAAACCAAATGAACGAAACGTACAAAACCGTCACGGCCGCGATCCTGGTCATCGGCGATGAAATCCTCTCTGGACGAACCAAGGATCGCAATATCGGCTATATCGCCGAATATCTCACCAATATGGGCGTCGAATTGCGCGAGGCGCGCGTCGTGCCTGATGTGGAAGAGGAGATCGTCGCGGCGCTGAATGCGCTGCGGGCGCGCTATACGTACGTGTTCACCACCGGCGGCATTGGCCCGACGCATGACGACATCACCGCTGACGCCGTCGCCAAGGCTTTCGACGTGGCGATCGGCGAAGACCCGCGCGCCATCGCTTTGATGATGGAGCGTTATAAGCCGGGCGAACTGACCGAGGCGCGAAGGCGCATGGCGCGCATCCCCGAAGGCGCCGATCTCGTCGCCAATCCGATATCGAAAGCGCCGGGCTTTCGGATCGGCAATGTCATCGTCATGGCCGGCGTGCCGAGCGTGATGCAGGCGATGCTGGACGATGCGGCCAAAGGGCTGGAGACGGGGCAGAAAGTCCTCGCCGAGACGATCGAAGCCGGCAATATCGCGGAAGGGCGCTACGGCGGACCCTTGGGCAAGATCGCGGCGGCGCATCCGGGGGTTTCGATCGGCTCTTACCCCGCATATATCGAGGGCAAGTTCCGAAATCAGATCGTGATCCGGGCCAAAGAGGCGGCGCTCATCGCGGCGGCGCGGATCGAGGTGGAGGCGATGCTGGCGGAGCTTGGCGAAGAGGCGCCGCGGTAGCGGCGGAGAGGCGCCGCGGTAGCGGCGGTTTCCTTTAGGTCTTATCCGCAACCGCCGTACCCCCTCCACCATGCTTCGCATGGTCCCCCTCCCCCGCTTCGCGGGGGAGGAGGCGTAAATCCTGTGAGTCACAGGCCTCGACCCTCGCGAGGGCGGCGTTGGCTTGCTATCAAAGCTGCCCAAGCCCCGCGATGGATGAGCCATGTCAGAAGCCCAGCAGAAAAAGGCCTTTCCCGTCTCCTGGGATCAATTCCACCGCGACGCGCGGGCGCTCGCCTGGCGCCTGACCAGCGCCGGGCCTTTCGAGGCGATCGTGTGCGTCACCCGCGGCGGCCTGGTGCCGGCGGCGGTCGTTGCCCGCGAACTCGGCACAAGGATCATCGAGACGGTCTGCGTCGCCTCCTATCATGACTATAAGACCCAGGGCGGCCTGCAGGTCCTGAAGCCGATCTCGCCCGACGTCGTCAAACTCGGCGATGGGAAAGGCGTGCTGATCGTCGACGATCTCGTCGACACCGGCGCGACCGCGAAAGTGGTGCGCGAAATGCTGCCCAAGGCCCATTTCGCCGCCGTCTACGCCAAACCCCTCGGCCGGCCGATGGTCGACACGTTCATCACCGAAGTCTCGCAGGATACTTGGATTTACTTTCCCTGGGACATGGGTCTGGCGTTCCAGCCGCCGATCGCCAAGGGGAGCGAGGGGTAGGGCTATTTCGCCACGAAGCGCCGCGTCTAAACACGCCGCTCGCAGCAGAGGGGCGCACGCGAAGAATTTATGGCCGACCCGCACGATATTAACCCCTAGATTTTTCATTGGCTCTTTGGCGTTTGGCCGCTAGAACCGGCAGCATGCGGGCGTGGCGAAACTGGTAGACGCAACGGACTTAAACGCAATTTGAGTGCGCTCCGGGAAACCGGGGACGTAGAACTGCTCAAAGTCGGGGAAACCTCGAAAGTGGCGATCCCGAGCCAAGCCCGACGGCTTTTCCCCGCCGGGAAGGTGTAGAGACTAGACGGGCGGCGCCTGCCGCGTGCGCTTCAAAGGCGCCGCAACGGCGAAGGGATAGTCCAGACCACGAACTCGCCTTGGCGTGGAAAGCGCTGAGACGAGGCGGCGAAAGCCGAAGCTGGTAAGAAAATCCGTAGGGCCGAAAGGCCTGTGCCGGTTCGATTCCGGCCGTCCGCACCAAGTTTCGAATTCATGCAGACTTTCCGGGCAGCTATCCTCGACAAGACAATGTCGGCGTTCCTAACTTTCTATCGCCCATAACCATCTTACACGATTTCTACGGTGTTTTCCGCGTTACCTCCATGTCGTCGAAAGGAAGCAGTGATCGGGGAGAGACAAAGCTGTCGATGCGGAATCAGACGTCCGAGGTCTAACCTAGGGTTTGAGGCGTCCAGACTGTGGTAGTCTAGCCCGCTTCGCGAGTACGTCAGCCCGAGTGCCAAACTTCACATGGTATAGCGCTCGCCGCGTGTCTCTGCTTCAAGCGTCTTTGCAACCGACTATCGCCGCGCTGATCCGCCCCGCTTTTCCGGCTCGAAGCTGATGCGCAGGCGCGTATGCGTGGCCTTGGCGAAGCGTTTCAATGTGCGCGTCGACGGCATGGTCTTGCCGCTTTCCAGGCGGGCGACAACCGCCTGGGTCGTTCCCATCGCCTTTGCAACCTGTTCCTGTGTCATAGCAGCATCGCCCCGCGCCTTGATGAGCGCCGCCGCGACAGCGAATTCGTCTTCGAGCGCATCATAGGCTGCGACGAACTCGGGCCGTTTCATCCACTCCTTGGCGACTTCCTCAACGGGAATAAATCTCCGGCTCATTCAACCTCCTTCGCCCTTCTCAGGGCAGTTTCGATTTCGCGGCGGGGCGTTTTCTGCGTCTTCTTAACGAACACATGCACCACGACCACGCGAGAGCCGGTTGCTTTGACATACGCAGCGCGCTCGATGCCGTCCTTGCCTTTCATGCGCATCTCCCAGAGTTTGCCTTCCAAGTGCTTCACATACG
>JASLHV010000138.1 GCA_030153205.1 Roseiarcus sp.
GCACGACGGCGCGCGAGACGCCAAATTCAAGGGCTAGAGCGTTTTCGCTGGGAAGAGGATCGCCTTGCGCCAGGCGTTCGGAGCGAATGCGCTCCTTAATGGCGGTCATCACATGTTCGACCAAACCGCCTGACGGGCCAATTGACTCAGACTCAGATAATTCGCTCGCCATAGACATCGGATTGTCTGACAGGTTTATTATAAGTTGTATGAAGGCCTATCCCCATGCTGCTTGTCAAGTCGTCCGTCCGATGATCTCTTTCCACTGAAAATGGAGGGCTTATGTCGGTTAATTGTTGCCTCGATGCGCGTGACGTCGTCGGAGAGAGCCTGGTGTGGGACGAGCGACGCAGGGCGCTATGGTGGGTCGATATCGTCGGCAAGCGCATTCATTGTTACACGCCCGAGACCAGTCGGCATGAGACCTGGCCGACGCCGGATTTCCCGACATCGATCGGCCTATGCGCCGATGGCAGCTTCATTGTGGGCCTGACGCGGGAGGTAGGTCTATGGACGCCCTCTGATGGATTCGAGTCGTTAGCGACGCCCGAACCCGATCTGCCTGACAACCGTCTTAACGAAGGCCGCGTCGCACCCGACGGCTCCTTCTGGGTTGGTACGATGCAGAACAATTTGACGAACGAGGGGCGCTCAAAGGACATTACGCGCTCGTCGGGCGCGATCTATCGCGTCTCGGCCGATGGCAAGACGACACAATTGACGCCGCGCGAATTTGGCATCGTCAATACCATGATCTGGATGCGCGATGGACGGTTCATTACCGCTGACACACTTGTCAACACGTTGTACGAGTACGACTGCAACGCTGCAGACGGGCTACTGGCCGATCGCCGAGTGTTCGCGCAAGGTCCGGCGCAAGGACTACCGGACGGATCCTGCATTGACGCCAGTGAGCGCATATGGAATTGCCGAGTTGTCGAGGGCTCAGCCGTTGCTTGTTTCTCGCCGAGAGGCGAGCTGGAACGGCTCGTCGAACTGCCCTGCGCCTGGCCGACAAGCTGTACGTTCGGCGGACCGGACCTTCGCACGCTCTATGTGACTTCGGCTCGGTTCACAATGAGCCCAGAGCGATTAAGCGCAAATCCGCTCGAAGGCGGCCTATTCTCCTGCGAGATAGACGCCGTCGGCGTCCTTGAGCACCGGTTCGGTTAACGACATTTTTAGATTACTCCGAGTCCCTGATATTGAGACTGATATGCACGACGCGCGCCGGCGTGACATTTCCAAAGAGACGTCGACCAATATTTCCGACCCAGGCGCGAGGCCGCCGAGCGTCATCACGTTGATCGTCTGACCCAGCGCCGAGAGCGCGATAGCGAACTCAGCACTGCCAGAGGTATCGACACTGTGATGATGAGCGTCGAGCGCCAGGAGGTCGGAGTCGTCGCGGCCGAAGACTACACATCAACGCGGCCAATGATCCGGCGCTCCATTTGAAGGGCGACGTATGCACCGTCGCTTCTCCTAATTCGCTAAAGGTCAGCTCACCAGCAGGTCGATCTGATGACCCATCAAGGCGATGGGTTATTCCAGAGGCACACAGAAAGTTGAATGAGCATCGTCACGAATAAATCGCAACTCACGCGTGTTTGTGTCGCATCACCGCTGGTCTAAAGCGTACAATCTTGGAATTACGAATATGAGAAGACTTTATATTTGGACTCGCCGTCACGTCGGCGACCGTCGCCGCGCTCCCAGTCACGCATCGGGCCACGCGCCAACAATGGCGTTGTTATGTTGATGAGCGCGGCGCTCATACAAGCCCGAACAAGGCGAAGAGCTGGGTGACCCGACAGGCGGTCATGGATCGGAGTAGAGAGGACCACACTTGCTCGCCCGATCCGCGGCCCTAGTTCTGGTCCAATGCTCCACTTCTTACGTTCTTCAGGCGCAGTCGAATGCGACGGCCTTCATTTCCAGGCCGGTCAGCGCACAATCATTCAGGTGCTTTATGTCTCAGTTCCCTCAACTCTTGTCCATTGCGACCGCCGTTCCGCCCCATGTGCTGGCGCAGCGTGAGGTCGCTGATGCGGCGCAGCGGAGCTTCGCTGGACGCTTTCATGATTTCGACCGCGTCGCGGCGGTGTTCAAGAGTTCGGGGATTCGTCAGCGCTTCGCTGTGCGGCCGATTGAATGGTACCTGGAGCCGTTAGGTTGGCCGGAGCGGACCGCGGCGTACCTTGACGGAGCTCGAGACTTGTTCGTCGACGCCGCGACGAAGGCCCTCGCTTCAGCGGGCATCGCAGCCGGCGATGTTGATTGCGTCGTCACGATCTCGTCAACGGGCATCGCGACGCCAAGCCTCGAAGCGCGGGCCGCAGGACGCTTGGGACTTCGCGCCGATGTCGAGCGCGTCCCAGTCTTTGGTCTCGGCTGCGCAGGCGGCGTCTCTGGACTTTCAATTGCCTCTCGCCTCGCGCAATCGCGGCCTGGCAGCGTCGTTTTGCTCGTCGCGGTCGAGATTTGCACACTGGCGTTCCGACTCGACGAGTTGTCCAAAGCGAATATCGTCGCCACTGCGCTCTTCGGCGACGGAGCCGCCGCGTGCGTTCTGCGAGCGGATGAAACGGGAATCGCTGCCGTCGAAATGAGCGGGCAGCACAATTGGCCCGATACGCTCGACATCATGGGCTGGAATGTTGACCCGCAAGGTTTTGGCGTGATTTTCGACCGGGCCATCCCGCCTTTTGCCGAGGAGCACGTCGCAGCGGCGATTACCGGCATTCTCGGCAGGGCGGGGTTAGGCCTGAGCGATATCGATCGTTTCGCTTGTCATCCTGGCGGTGCGAAAGTCATTGCCGCGCTCGAACGCGCCCTCTCGCTTCAGCAAGGATCCCTCGATCACGAACGCGCTGTCCTGTCAGAATATGGCAACATGTCCGCCCCAACCGCTCTGTTCGTCCTCGAGCGTCTCATTCAGTCAGGCCTTCCCTTGCGGACGTTGCTAACCGCGATGGGACCGGGATTCACGGCAAGCTGCGTCTCGTTGACGAGGGCTGCGTGACGACCGCCGCTCTGCTGCTTGGCGCAGTCACGATAGAACGATTGCTCGAACTTTGGTGGGCTCGCCGCAACACAACGGCGCTACTCGCAAGGGGCGCTCGTGAGGTCGCGCCCGGTCATTATCCGGCGATTGTCTTCTTGCACGCGATCTGGCTCGCAAGCCTCTGGATTTTTGGTTGGGCGGTCCCCCTTAATTTGTATTGGTTGACCGTATTTCTGGCCCTGCAGAGTTTGCGGGCCTGGATTCTCATTTCGCTTGGCGGGCGCTGGACCACGCGGATCATCGTTGTTCCCGGTACTCCTCTTGTGACGCGCGGACCCTACCGCTTCTTGTCGCATCCGAACTATTTCGTCGTCGCCGCGGAGATCGCGACTTTGCCGCTTTGTCTCGGCCTATCCTGGCTTGCTCTGGTCTTTTCAATCGCAAACGCCGTCATTCTATCTGTCCGCATTCGTGCGGAGAGCACGGCGTTGTATGGAACTCATTATGTCGAGCATGTATGAATGGAATGCCCGCCGTTGGTAATGGTCTCCACGTCCATTGGATTCGCCATGATGTGCGTCGGCATGTTCATGGCCATCCTCGACGTACAGATCGTGGCCACTTCGCTGCCGACGATCCAGAACGCACTCGCCATTCCGCCGGACCAAATGAGCTGGGTGCAGACCGCCTATCTCATAGCCGAAGTCATCGCCATCCCGTTGACAGGTCTTCTTACGCGCATGTTGAGCATGCGCTGGCTCTTTGTTCTGGCGATCGTCGTCTTCACACTGGCTTCCCTGGGCTGCGCGGCGAGTGGCGGATTCGCGCTGCTGATCATGTGGCGGGTTTTGCAGGGTTTCGCCGGCGGATCGCTGATCCCAGCGGTCTTCTCGGCGGTGTTCCTTCTCTTTCCAACCGAGCGACAGGGCCTGGCGACCACATTTGCCGGCGTCCTAGCAGTTCTCGCCCCGACCGTCGGGCCGATCGTCGGGGGTTGGATTACCGAGATCTATTCCTGGCGCTGGCTGTTCCTCATCAACGTCGGTCCTGGGATTGTCTCGGCGGTTCTGGCCAGCATGACGCTGCCTCGAGCGCCGATGCGCCTCGGAGAACTCACCCGAGTGGACGTATTGTCATTGGCTTTTTTGGCGATCGCTCTCGCGGCGCTCGAAATCGCGCTCAAAGATGCGCCGACGCGCGGCTGGACCTCCGGCTTCGTACTCGGCCTATTGAGCGTCAGCGTCGCAAGCTCGATAGGTTTCGTCCGGCGTACGCTCGGCGCGGCGCACCGGATCGTCGATCTCCGCGCCTTCGACGATCGAAGTTTCACAATCGGTTGTATTCTGAGCTTCGTGCTCGGGGTCGGCTTGTTCGGCTCGGTCTATCTCATGCCCGTTTTTCTGGCCTATGTCAGAGATCACAATGCGTTGGAGATCGGCGAGACAATGCTGGTGACCGGGCTGGCGCAACTATTGATTGCGCCCATCGCCGTCTGGCTTGAGCAGCGCCTTGATGCGCGCTTGCTGACCGGGGTTGGGTTTGGGCTGTTCGCCATTGGTCTCGCGCTCAGCGGGGCCCAGACGCCTGAGACCGATTTCGACGAGATGCTTTGGCCGCAAGTCATTCGCGGCCTCGCCATTATGTTCTGCCTGTTGCCGCCCACGCGCCTCGCGCTCGGACATTTGGAGGCCGGTCGTGTGCCCGACGCCAGTGGCCTGTTCAACCTGATGCGAAATCTCGGCGGAGCTATCGGCCTGGCCCTCATCGATACCGTGATCTATACGCGGTCGCCGGCACATGGCGTTGCAATAATGGACAAGCTGCAGGCAGGAGATATCGCGACCGCAAAATTCGTCGGCATACCGCTCGATATATTTGCGACTCGCCCCGACGGCCCTCTTGATGACAACGCCCGCGCCATGCTTCAGCCGCTTGTCGAAAAAGCAGCGCTAGTTCAAGCTATCAACGAAGCATGGACCATGATCGCTGTTCTGACTGTGGCGGCGTTGCTTTGCATAGCCTTCACAAAGAAGACTTTTGCGAAGCCAGTGGTCGAGGATTGATCTTCCACATAACGCGGCTGTCTGAATTCCGGTGCGCCTTCGGCTAGACGATCGTTTAATGTTAGCGCACGGAATATGCATTGCTTGAACATACTGGGCTTAGTCGGACGTTTCGCCTAGTTTGGAGCGTGACCCACATACTTCAGGGAAAGAGCCATGCAAAGCGTCGACCGGTTCTTGACGACCCATACCGGCAGCCTGCCCCGGCCAGACGACCTCATCGAAATGGTCATCGCCACGCAACGCGGCGACGACGTCGACCCTGCCGCACTCGAAGATCGCATTACCTCGGCGGTGATCGAGTCGACGCGCAGGCAGGTGGAGGCGGGCGTCGATATCATCAATGACGGTGAAATGTCGAAGCCGAGCTACGCCACTTATGTGCTGCAACGGCTCACCGGCTTCGGCGGCTCGTCCAATAGCTTCCCGTTCGCCGACCTGAAGGAGTTCCCGCGCGTAGCGGCGCGCGTGACGGGCGATCCCGGACGCAAGTACCGCAGGACGCCGGGCTGCAATGCGCCTATCGCCGTCTCGGATTTCGACGCGGCAAAGCGCGACATGGACCGTCTCAGCGCCGCGGCCAAAGACGCCGGGGCAACGGAGATGTTCACTGCCGCGGCGTCGCCTGGCGTTATTTCCTTCTTCTTCAAGAATGAGTACTATCCGAGTCATGAGGCCTATCTCTTCGCCATCGCGGAGGCGATGCAGCACGAATACGAGGCCATCGCGGCGTCTGGCGCCTATGTTCAGCTTGATTGCCCCGATCTCGCGATGGGCCGTCACGTCCACTATCAGCATGCGAGCCTCGCCGATTTCCGCAAGGTCTTTCAAATTCACATCGAGGCGCTGAACCACGCCGTCCGCAACATCCCGCCGGAGAAACTCCGCATGCATATGTGCTGGGGCAACTATCCGGGCCCGCACCATTGCGACGTGCCGCTCGCCGACGTCATTGATCTGATGTGGAAGGCTAAGCCGCATGCCTATCTCATTGAGGCGGCGAACCCCCGACACGCTCATGAATGGAAGATTTTCGAGGAGGTGAAGCTCCCTGAGGGGAAAGTACTCGTGCCCGGCGTTATCGAGTGCCAGTCGAACTATATCGAGCATCCCGAAGTCGTGGCCCAGCGCATCGACCGCTACGCGAACCTTTGCGGGCGCGAGAATGTCGTGGCCGGCGTCGATTGCGGCTTCTCCATTCATGTCGGCATGGGCGGCGTCGACCCCGACGTCACCTACGCCAAGCTCAAGGCGATGGCGGACGGGGCCCGCCTTGCATCCAAGAAATATTGGCCGAAGGCAGCTTGACCTGACTCCTCTTACAAAAATACCGCGAGCTGTTCGAGACGCTTTTGGCGGGTCGCCGGGACTTTGAAATATTTGGCGCGGTGGAGATGGCCATCAGCTCGACGACGGCCGCAAGACGTGCGCTCAGTCGAATTGATATCTTCCGGCGACGCCTTGTGCGCCATTCAACAGGCGTAGAATTCGTACCTGGCTAACCGGTTGGCTTTTACGCGGCTTCCAAGCCGCCAAGGGCCACAACAGAGGATCGGAAGACGATACGCAGCCAGGCGACGATGCATCATCCACAGAAGCGGGACCGCCGCCGAAAGGGATCGTTACGCTTCTTTTGGAGATGCGGGGCGCGAAATCGCTCAATAAGCTCGTGGCGCGCCTAGCCGAAATCGACGGCGTCGTTGCCGTCAACGCCGGGGACGGGACCTCTTTATCGGAATAAAGGACGGCGAGATTCAGAAGAGCATGCCATGGAAGAAAAAACTACTTGATCCCATCCGCCTGAAGACGAGCGCCTACTATTGACGCTCGAGGACGCTAGTAAGTTTCTCCTTGAGATCATTGGTGAGGATGCCGATGAAAGGACAATGCGAAACCAGAAAACGAGGCTAATCAGGATAGCACCGGAGCCGGAACCTGATTAACGATCACGAATAGAGTCGACGCGACCAGCAGTCTCCGGTCTCGTACGGGTATCTTAGGTCACTCCAAAGGCGACGCTACAATTCGCAAACTAGCCCCTACTTACCGATGGCTTGTAATTTGCGCAATGGGTTCGGAATACGGCTATGGTTCCGTTTCTATTGATGTTTGTGTTGGGGGCGTGCGTACTCATTTGGCTCCTTTGGCGAACGCCATCAGATTAGGCCAAGCCTTTCGCCTTCAGCACGATCAATAGCATTTCTTGAAGCGCGCGCATTGTGTTGCGTGTCGGAATCGACGGTGCCGCAATATCCTCCACATCCCACTTCGTAGAACTTCCCATTTCTGCACTTTCTGCTGATTGCCGCCCGAGAGCGTCTGTACCGCGACGTCGGGCGAG
>JASLHV010000158.1 GCA_030153205.1 Roseiarcus sp.
ACGATATAGGCTCCTGTCCCTTCGACCACGGACCAGGTTTCGCGCACGCTCCAGACTACGCAGGTCGGCAGCGAACAGGTTTCGAACCGCCGGTCCGCCGGGTCCACGGAGGACTTGACGCCAAGCCGGCTGACCCGGCGCTTGCCAAACGGCCCGAGATCGACCAGCCCGATGGTCGGCGTCGCCTCGAGCGTCACAATCTGTCCGGCCCGATTGACCTCAAAGGACATTTTCAGGCCGGCGTTATTCGTAACCGCCTGATGCAGATCCTCGAAACTGTCGACCTTCTCCCCGTTGATCGTCAGAACGAGATCGCCAGGCATGAAGCCAGCGATTTCAGCCGGGCTGCCGGCCTCCAATCCGCCGACGCGGGGCGCCAGCGTGAACTGACCTGAAATCGCGAAAGTGCCGGTGAAAATAACAATCGCCAGCAGGAAATTTGCGATTGGCCCTGCCGCGACAATTGCCGCGCGATTGATCAAGGGCTGTCCGGCCAAGGTCTGGCGGCGCTCTGACTGGGGCATTTGGGCCAACGCCTGGACGTCAGGCGCGCTGGTGGCGTTGGCGTCGCCATGAAATCGCACGTAACCGCCGAGCGGAAGCGCGGCAATGCGCCAGCGCGTGCCGTGCTTGTCGATACGCGCAAAAAGCTCGGGGCCGAAGCCGAGAGAGAACGCCTCGATCTTCACGCCGCACCAGCGGCCGACAAGGTAATGGCCGAGTTCGTGAAAGAACACGACCACGCTCAGAATCACCACAAAAGGAATCACGTACCAACCTGCTGCAGCCAAGCCGCCGATCATGAAATTGAAAAAGGTCATCACAACGTCCCTGCGGCGTGGAGTGCGGGCGCACCGCCCGGCTCCAACTTGGTTACTAAATCCTTACCAACAATGCCGCAGGTCTAACTTTACGCCAAGAGAGCCTCAGCCCTATCTCTTGCGATATGGTGAATCGTCAGCGCCTCTTCAATCGAACTCGGCGTCGCCGTCTCGCCGGCGCGCGCCGCTTGCTCGAGCACCGTTCCGACAACGGAAGCGATCGCGCCAAAGCCAATGCGCTCGGCGAGAAACGCATGGACGGCAATCTCGTTGGCGCCATTCAGGGCGGTTGGCGCGCCGCCGCCGTCGCGTAAGGCGTCAACCGCCAGGCGCAGAGCGGGAAATCGCGCAAAGTCAGGCCGGGAAAAGGTCAATTGGCCAAGCGCCGCCAAGTCCAACGCGACGGCGCCCGAGGGAATTCGCTCGGGATAGCCGAGGCAATGCGCGATTGGCGTTTTCATGTCGGGCTTGGCCATGCCGGCAATGACGGAGCCGTCCTCGAAGGCAATGAGACCATGCACGATGGATTGCGGATGCACGACAACGTCGAGCCGTTCCGGTGAAATGCCAAATAGATGGTGAGCTTCAATGAGCTCCAGGCCTTTGTTCATCAGGCTCGCCGAGTCGATGGTGATCTTGGGTCCCATCGACCAATTGGGATGAGCGAGCGCCTGCGCCTTCGTCGCGGCGTTAATCCGCTCGACGCTCCATTCACGGAACGGGCCGCCTGAAGCTGTGATTGTCATCTTGGCGACGTCGGATGCGTCTCGCCCGCCAAGCGCCTGAAAAATAGCATTATGTTCGGAGTCGAGCGGCAACAGACGAGCGCCAGACAGGCGCGCCGCGGCGATCACGGCCGCCCCGGCGCAGACCAAGGGCTCTTTATTGGCGAGCGCGACGGTCCGCCCCGCCTCGACTGCCGCGAAGGTCGGGGCCAGGCCGACGGTCCCGGCGATCGCTGCGACAACAAGGTCGCAATCGCGGAGCGCCGCCTCGCGCACAGCCTCAGGACCCGCGCCGATCTCAATGTTATGCCCCGCAATTCCTTCGGCGAGCGCGTCAAAGCCGGAAGGATCGGCGACGGCGGCGAAACCAGCGTTCAGCTTGATCGCCATGCGCGCCAAAGCCGCGCCGTCACTGCCGCCGACAAGAGCGACGACGTCGAAACGCTCAGGCGAGACCGAGATAACGTCGGCGCAAGACCGCCCTATCGAACCCGTCGCGCCGAGGATAACGAGACGTTTTGGCCAGTGGGCCGAACTCGACGTTTGGCCGTTCGGCTTGGCGCTGACAGCACGCTTCACGCAATCACCATTGCAAAAGTCCTTTCGCCGCATGCGGGAGGCCGGCCCGCAAGGCGCCGACCGCCGCCGCGAAAATGGCCGCGGCGATGAAGCCGTCAAGCCTGTCCATCAAGCCGCCATGACCCGGGATCAGATGGCTGGAGTCCTTGACGCCGAAGCGCCGCTTGATCGCCGATTCAAAAAGATCGCCCCCTTGCGCGAGCGCGCCTCCCACTAAGCCTAGGGCAAAGAGGGAAACTTTCGCGCCGCCTTCAGGAGATAAAAACGCCCCTGCGGCAGCCCCGCAGACTACGCCGACAACAAAGCCAGACCAAGTCTTTCCCGGCGACACGCGCGGCCACAATTTGGGGCCCCCGATAAGGCGGCCGCCGAAATAGGCCATGATGTCGACCCCCCAGACGAGCGCGAAGAGCCACAGGATCGCTCGGGCGCCGAATTCCTCGCTCGAGCGCAACGTGCAGACGGCGATCAGCATCGCGCCCGCATAGACCACGCCGCCGGCGGCCCAGACGCTTCGTCCGACCAGCCCAACGATCGCCACGCCAAGCAAGACGATCACCGCGGCTCCGGACGTTTCGTCATGAACGGAAAGGAAAGCCGCAACGGCAAGAGCAGCGGTTCCTAGCGTCACGCGCAGAAGGCGCTTTTCCTCGCCGACGAGCGTTTGCCATTCCCAGTTCACCAACGCCGCTGCGATCAGCCAAAACGCCATGAACCAATAAAAGCCCGCCCACACGGCGCCAAGCGCGAGCGCCATGAGCGCCAGGCCGGCGACGATGCGCTGAGGCAGTTCAGAACGCTTTGACGGGCCGTCAGCAGCGCGCGAGCCGCGACTCGCCTCGGGCGGGGGGTGCGGGGCCATCGGCCTTAGGAAGCCGATTTGACGATGGGCTCAGGCGCGACTCCGCCAAAACGCCGCTCGCGGCCGGCGTATTGAGCGAGAGCGGATTCGAAAGCCGCATGGTCGAAATCCGGCCAATGAATCGGCAGGAAGACGAGTTCTGCGTAGGCCGCCTGCCAGAGAAGAAAATTCGAGAGGCGCTGTTCGCCCGAGGTACGGATGACGAGATCGGGGTCGGGAATGCCGGCGGTGTCGAGCCTCTCGCCGAGCGCGGCTTCATCGATCGAGGCGGCGTCGATCTTGCCGGCGGCGACGTCGGCGGCCAGCCGCCGCGCCGCCTCGGCGATCTCCTGCCTGGCGCCATAGTTGAAGGCGACGACCAAGGTCAGACCGCCATTGCCGCGGGTAAGCTCCTCCGCTTCGGTGAGCAGCGCGGCGACGTCGGGGGCAAGGTTGTCGCGGGCGCCGATGATCTTCACGCGCACGTTGTTGTGGTGCAGTTCAACGAGGTCATTGCGGATGAACCTTTTAAGCAGGCTCATCAGATCCGAAATTTCTTCGGCCGGGCGGCTCCAGTTCTCCGACGAAAAACTGTAGATCGTCAGATAGCGCAGGCCGAGTTCGCCCGCTGACCTGACGGCGCGGCGTACCGCTTCGACGCCCCGCCGATGTCCCTCGAATCGCGGCAGGCCGCGCGATTTCGCCCAACGTCCGTTGCCGTCCATGATGATGCCGACATGGGTCGGCGCCAAGGACTTCGATTGGTTGACGTTACGGTCGGTCGACGGCTTCATCAGCGGCCTCAGGCAGGAAAGATGGACTATACCTGCATGATCTCCTTTTCCTTACCGGCCAGCGCCTGATCGACTTCGCGGATCGCCTGATCAGTCGCCTTCTGTACCTCGGCTTCGTGACGTTTTTCATCATCCTCGCTAATCGCGTGGTCCTTCAATTGTTTCTTGAGGATGTCGATGCCGTCGCGACGGACATGTCGCACCGCGACGCGCGCCTCCTCGGCGTATTTGTGCGCGACCTTTACCATCTCCTTACGACGCTGCTCGTTCAACTCGGGGATGCGGATGCGCAAGACCTGGCCTTCGATAGTGGGGCTTAGGCCCAGATTGGCGTCGCGGATCGCCTTGTCGACGGGGGCGACCATGGTCTTGTCCCAGACCTGCACCGAAAGGGCGCGCGGCTCCGGCACGCTGATTGTCGCGACCTGATTGATTGGCATTCTCTGGCCATACGCGTCGACCTGGACGGGTTCGAGAAGGCTGGCCGAAGCGCGGCCAGTCCGCAACCCGCCGAGTTCGTGCTTGAGAGATTGCAAGGCCGCCTGCATGCGGCGTTTGAGATCGGCAATATCGAAGGGCGGCGTCTGCGCCATGGAGAAACCTGTGTCTTTTAGCCGGCGTCAAAGCGCCGAATTCGTGAGGTCTAGGACTGATAGCATAAGCTTTTGAGCCCCGCAGCAATGCTTTGCCAGGCGTGGCCAGGGAAACGCGGCATGGCCGCCTTCTCGGCGTGCTTTCGCGAACCGCTGCCGAGCCATCCGTACGGTGCAATGCCGATTAAGGCGTCAAACCGCCGGCATGACGTAGGTCGCCCTGCCCTGCCCGAGCAGCGCCGCCGGAATCGCGCCCGGCTCATGGACCGAGAAGACCACGATCGGGATGCGATTTTCGCGCGCCAGGGCGAAGGCGGCGGTGTCCATCACGGCGAGGTTCTTGTCGATCGCCTCGTCATGCGACAGGCGCTCGTAGCGATGCGCCTTCGGATTCTTCTTTGGATCTTCGGTGTAGATGCCGTCGACCTGGGTCGCTTTCATCACCGCGTTCGCCGACAGTTCCGCGGCGCGCAAGGCCGCGCCGGTGTCGGTGGTGAAGAACGGGTTGCCGGTGCCGCCCGCAAGAAGGATCACCCGGCGCTTCACGAGATGAGCCAGCGCCGCTTGCCGCGAGTAAGGCTGACATACCGAGGGCATGGGGACAGCAGAGAGCACCCGCGCGGCCTGGCCGATCTGTTCGAGCGCCCCTTCCATGGCGAGGGCGTTCATGACGGTCGCCAGCATGCCGATGGAATCGGCGCGCGCGCGTTCGATGCCCTTGTCGGCGCCGGCGAGGCCGCGAAAGAAATTGCCGCCGCCGACCACCACCGCGACCTGCACGCCCATGTCGCGAGCGGCTTTCAAATCAGCGGCGATGCGCATGACTGTGGGCATGTCGAGGCCATGCGTCTGCCGGCCCATCAGGGCTTCGCCGGAAAGTTTGATAACGACGCGCTTGAACAGCGGCTCGCCGCCAGCCGGATCGTGATCGGGCATTGAGGCCTCGTTTATGCGCTGGAGCGCTCGTACGGAACGCAAAGAATCGAACCGCGGCGCAACCTTATTCGCTCGTCGCCATGCGCGCACCCATGCTGCACGCATGGCGGGTATAAAAAAGGGCGACTTGAAAGCCGCCCTTCGAATATCGCCTCAGCCTTCCTCGGCCGGCTTTTCGATGCCTTCGCCGAGCGCGTAGCGAACGAAGCCTTTGAGCGCGATCGGCGCGCCGACAGTTTTCTCGGCTTCTTTCACCGCCTGGGCGACCGTCTTGGCGGAATCATGCACAAAGGGCTGATCGAGCAGGCAGACTTCCTTGTAGTAAGTCTTCAAGCCCGACTCGACGATCTTCTCCAGGACGTTGGCCGGCTTGCCGGCGTTCTTGTCGCGGAGCACCGTCTTCTCGCGCTCGACGATCGCGGGATCGAGGCCCGACGAGTCCAGCGCCAACGGGCTCGCTGCCGCGATATGCATCGCGACCTGCCTCCCGAGCGCGGCCAGCGGATCGGCCGCGCCGGTCGATTCCAGCGCGACGATCACGCCGATGCGCCCGAGCCCGTCGACAATCGCGCCGTGAACATAATGACCGATCGCGCCATGCGGGACATGCAAGGAGGCGGCGCGACGGAGCGTAATATTTTCGCCGATCGTCGCTATGGCGTTGGCGATCGCCTCTTCGATCGTGGCGCCGCCCGGGAAATGCGAGTGCTTGAGCTTCTCGATCTCGACGCCCGGCCCCTTATCGAGCGCCGCCGCGAGAACGCCGCGCACCAGAGCCTGGAAATCATCGTTGCGCGCGACAAAGTCCGTCTCGGAATTGACTTCGACCACCACGCCGATATTGGCTTCGACCGCGACGCCGACGAGACCATCGGCTGCGACGCGACCGCTCTTCTTGGCCGCCTTGGCGAGGCCCTTCTTGCGCAGCCAGTCGATCGCGGCCTCGATATCGCCATTGGTCTCGGTCAGCGCGTTCTTGCAATCCATCATTCCGGCGCCCGTGCGCTCGCGAAGGTCCTTCACCAGCGCCGCGGTGATATTGGCCATGGCCGTTCCTTATCGGTTTATCGAGAGAGGGCGCTTAGCGCGCCGGAGATGACGTTCAAATGACGCCCGGCCTAAAAGCCGGGCGCTTGAAACTCTTTGCCGTTTAATTCGTCGCCTCTTCGAGCGGCGCGGCCGTCAGGCCGCGCGCCTGCTCGACCCAGTGATCGCGGGCGATGCGGCCGTTGAGCTTCAGATCGGCGTCCAGCTTGTCGGCCTCGGCCGGCGTCAAGGCGCCGATCTGCCAATAATGGAAGACGCCGTGGTCGTTGAGCTTCTTGACGATCTGCGGACCAACGCCGGTGAGCTTGGCGAGATCGTCGGGCGCGCCGCGCGGGGCGGCGAGAAGTTCGAATTGCTCGGCCGGGGCTTCGAGTTCGGCGGCAGCGACCGGCTCCGGCAGCGCCTCCGCGATCGGCGCCTCCGCCGCGCCGAGATCGACGCCGAGCGCGCCTTGGCCGCGCGAAATGCCGTCGATCGCCGCCCGGGCGATCAGGTCGCAATAGAGCTGGATCGCGCGACCGGCGTCGTCATTGCCGGGCACGGGATAGGCGATGCCGTCGGGATCGCAATTGGTGTCGAGGATCGCCGCGACCGGAATTTTGAGGCGGTTCGCCTCCTTGATCGCGAGCTGCTCCTTGTTCGTGTCGATCACGAAGACGAGGTCCGGCGTGCCGCCCATGTCCTTGATGCCGCCGAGCGCCTTCTCGAGCTTGTCGCGCTCGCGCGACAGCATCAGGCGCTCCTTCTTGGTGAGGCCGACCGCGCCGGCGGCCAGCATCTCGTCGAGCTTGCGCAGACGGGCGATCGAGCCGGAGATCGTCTTCCAATTGGTCAGCATGCCGCCGAGCCAACGGGCGTTGATGTAATATTGCGCGGAGCGCTTGGCGGCTTCCGCGATCGAGTCGGCGGCCTGGCGCTTGGTGCCGACGAAGAGCACGCGGCCGCCCTTGGCGACCGTATCCGACACCGCCTTCAAGGCCTGGTGCAGCAGAGGCACGGTCTGGGCAAGATCGATGATGTGAATGTTGTTGCGCGCCCCGAAGATAAAGGGCGCCATCTTCGGGTTCCAGCGATGTGACTGATGGCCGAAATGCGCGCCTGCTTCGAGCAATTGGCGCATGGAGAAATCAGGCAGAGACATGCCTTTACGAGTCCTTTCCGGTTAAACCTCGGCGGACCTTAGAAGGAGGGGGTAAGCCTCCCACCGGAGCGACGCCTTGAACCAGGAGCCGCGGAAATCCGCCTGTGGGATGGCCGGGCGTATAAGGGAGAGGGCTGAGAAAGGCAAGCGGAACGGCCCGGCGCAGCCGGCGCGCCCTATCGCGCGAAAAATTTGCGAAAACCTTCGAGCGCCAAATCTTCGCAAATCGCCGCAAGGATACGCCAATCATTTCAATTGCGGCTCAGCGCGGGCGCCAAGCTTTTTCCAAGATTTTCCTTGGCCGAATCGTGGGATATCAATGGGTTAGACGTGAAAAAAATTTGGCGATGCGCTCTACGTCGACGGTCGAAGTCACGCCTCCGCCTCGCCGAATAGAATCGGCGGGAAGAGTTCATCCGTCAAGATTTTGTTTCACAAAATTCGGCAGTGTCTCGGTTTCCCCAGGCGAAAAGCGCCGGCTTGACGAGCGCCAATGGGGCTGCTTCCCCTGACCGCGTTGACGCATGGGAGCGCCTCTCGGCGGGGACCCGCCACATATGGCCTTTGGCCTTGCCGTCCCATTCGCTGACAGCGCCCAGCGAACGAAGCTCGCATGGCGCAGGATGTACCTTATCATCGTACGGAACTGGATCGCCGCCACATAGTCCGTCCGGCGCGTCACGGACCAACGCCAGATTCGGTACTTCAATCGCCTGATGGCGCCTATCCGCTCAGGCTGGCTGCTGCGCAACCCTGCATCAGAATCGGCCGGATCACGGTACTACCGGCATTAACGAGCAACGTTTATCGCCGCTTCGCCGTCGTCCCGACCTAAGTGTCCAATCTTGGGACTTTCCTTGTCCTCCCTTTGCTGCGCCGCACCGACGCGCCTGCCCTCATTATTGAATGTCTAAAAGTTTAACAGCGGCGAGATACGGGCAAGCCATTGAATAAAAAGCGCCTATTCGACGTGAAGGCGGATCACGATCGGATGGCCGGCGGTTCGCGTGGAACGCCTCCGCATATTTATAAATTTAAATTTAGAATCCGATTGCCCGAATTCGAGGCCTATGGCACGAATGGCGACTGGAAACGCGATCGAGGGAGGAGGTCGCCGTGCATGTTTCCTCAATTGGCCTTGCGCTTATCAAAAAGTACGAAGGATTTCGCGACGGCGCCTATTTGGACGCCGTTGGCGTTCCGACGATCGGGTACGGAACGACGATCTATTCGGATGGTCGATTGGTAAGGCTGGGAGAGACCATCTCCGAGGGCGAAGCGGAAGCGGAGCTCAAATGGGAGTGCGATCAGGTCGCTGATCGTCTCGAAGAACCGCTGGCGCAGATCGCGTTAAATCAAAACCAGGCCGATGCGCTTATTTCATTCTGTTACAATTTGGGCGTCGGCGCCTTGCTGAGCAGCACTTTGCTCAGGAATCTGAAGAGCGGAAATTTCTCCGGCGCGGCGGACGAGTTCCTGCGCTGGAATAAGGCGACAATCAAAGGCGTGAAGACGGCCTTGTCGGGGCTTACAACGCGACGTACTGAAGAAAGGGCGCTTTTCCTCAGCGCCTCTTCAGGAGGTCGCCCGCTTCCGCCATCCACTTCGCCCGCCGAGCAGGTGATCAAGGCGGTCGGCTATCGCGACGGGCAATCGAACATCGTGGTGGCGCTCGACGACCAGGACAAGATTGTCGAAATCATCGAGATGGGCAACGCGAGCCCCTCGTCCCTATCCGCGCTCTTCAAGACTTATCCAAATGTCAGCGACTTCGAATTCGCCGGCCCTGGCGACCAGGTCCCGGCGGGGCCCCGAACGATATTTTCGGGGCTGCCGCCTCCATTGGCGACAACATTGGCGCCCAAGCTTAACAGCGGCCTGCTCTTGATGGGGTCAGAGGACGATGACGACGCGCCTGATCACAATGTCAAACAGATGCAGTCGCGGCTGACGGATCTTGGTTATTCGCTCGGTTCGTTGGACGGCATCTTCGGGCCTCTGACGGACAAGGCGGTCAGGGACTTCCAATCCGATTTTTTTGGACCGCAAAACGCTGACGGTCTTGTCGGTCCGTTGACTTGGGCGAAACTCTGGGGCGACGCCCCGCCCCCTCGCCCGGACCCGGGACGAGCGGCCGTTGGCGATAACTTTCTCAAACTTACCCGATCGGGGGCGCGCGATCCGTTCGGCCTCGAAGTTCTCATTCTCGCTTATTACAAGGACGGCCAACTCGCTGGCAGCGTGAATGCATGCTCTGGGCAGCCGCGGAAACAAATCTTCCAAATAGGCAAGAACAGCCCACAGGGCTCAATGGAGCCGCTTCCGGAAGGCAAGTGGTCCATGAGCGACATTCATTGGGCGGACGGCGCCGACAATTACTCGGGAAAAATCTGGAGCGATGGTCTTGGCCCGGCGAAAATTGAGTTGGCCTATGCCGGACCAGGTTCAACCGCCCGAGCTGAAATCGAAATCCATATTGACTGGAATCGAAAAAAGTCCCCAGGCACGGCCGGGTGCGTCGGCCTGCTCAATATTGCAGATTACAAGACAATGGTCGGATGGCTCCGCGAGAGCAATCCGAGCAGCCTTTACGTTGACTGGGATCTTGGTACTTGTCCTACGCCATAAGTGTGTCGGCTTGCGAAGAGGCGCGTCGCCTGACGTGAAGCAAGACGACTCGCGACCAAGCGATTTTGGAGATCGACGATGCGATCGGCGCAATTGCAAACGACTTTATTCACGGTGATCCTGGCCGCCGCGCTCGTCGTCGGCGCCTTCTGGTCGACGCCAAGGAACACTGTCGCCTACATACTGATCGGCGTCCTATTGCTCGGCACGACGACGGCGATTTTGAGTATCCGCGAGACCTTGACGGCATCAACATGGTCTCTCGCGGAGGCGCTGACTGAACAGGTTTCTATCGCCGTCGATGACCCCGCCAACCCTGGTCATAAGCTAATCAGTACGACATCGAAGTCGAGTATGAGTAGGCTTATAGCCCTGATGGGACTGATGGCCATTCTGATATTGTATGTCTGTATCGGTTGCGCCTGCGTTTGGAGTTTGGTGCAGGACGGCAAATTTCCTGACAGCGCCCTGCAGGGCGCCGCCTTTCTGACATCCGGCCTTTCGCTTTTTGTCCCCTACCTGGCCAATAAAGCGACGTCGAGTTAGTTGACCCAAGCGAGCATTAAATAAACCGAAGGTATCGGAAGCCCGAGTAGGAAGCCGAATATCCCCGAAGCTCCCCTGGCCTTACACCCGATGAAGAGGTTGATCAGCACCCAACTATCAAAGCGATTACTGTTATAACCTCATGCAAAACAGCACAGCGAAAGCAGGGAATGCCAAGAGGAAACTAAAGACCGCGCCGTAGCTTGTCCTCAGGGCGAACAGGGCGTTTGTCGCTACCCACGCCGCGAATATCGGAAGCAGGACTAACGCTATATGTTTGCCGTCGAGCACTAGTCCGAAGACGTTTTTGATTGTGGAAAGCATCAACAATATCGGCGCCAGTGCAACAACGAATGCGAACTTTCCCGCGATGAGGCCGGCCAGTGACCCGATCCAGAATTGACTCATTCGACCCAGTTGTTCACCCCGTCTCGATGCGGAACCTATCGCCCAACCGACACCCCAGCCCGCAAGCATAGTGAGGCTCATTATCCAAGCGACGACTAGACCAACGGAAAGTCCATCGGTCCCGATGCCCATCCAAATCATGCCCGCGCTCGGTATGAAAATAATCACAAGCACGCTTGCGACCGATACCGAGGCAGTAGCTTCGCGTAGGTAGTAGCCGCGCACGAAGAAAGCCACCGCGCCCGTTGAAATAAATCCGACGAAGAGCATTTTCGGCCCAAGATAGAGGCCGCCGAGGAAGAAACCAATCTCCGTCGCAACTAAGATCACTGCAACTATGAAAGCGGCCACTGCTTTC
>JASLHV010000209.1 GCA_030153205.1 Roseiarcus sp.
TTTTCGCCCAGGTATCGCTCGAACTGCGCCTCGTCTTCGGCCTGATCCAAGACCCCGAGTTTCTGCACGGGCCCTATCTCAGCCAGAACCGCGCCCTGCTCAAATTGCTGGAGGAGGAACGTTCCGCCGAAGCGGCGCGAAGCCTGGAGACCTACCTGGTTCAGGCGGAGCGATTCATCCTGGCCGCTTATTCGCGCGTGCTGCCGGAGTAGTCGCGGTTTCGTGTAGTCGACTCGCCGTGTGCCGGAGGCCCCTGAGGCTCGACGCAGGGCAGACAGCCCGCGCCCGCTCTCAAATTGGCGCGCGTTCCAAGGATTTTTGCAAAGGCCGGACCAAGGTTCGCAATCGACCGCGCCGGCCCTCCTCAAAAGGACGTCTATGGGCGAATGCAGGACGGCTGGTCCTCGGTCATTTTCGACATAGTGGAAAGCGCCGTCTCTGGCTGGGTCCGCTCGGCGAGACTGAGGTCAACGGGAACGATCGGGCCGCACGCGATAGGGGCGAAAGGCTGGTTGGAGCGTCCGCGGACCAAGGCATGGCCTTGCCGGCGCCGGTACGCCCCTGCGCTCGGATGCAAAATCGGCTATGGAGACCTCCGCTTTCGGATTCGCGATGAAATTCCGCCAAATCTCCGCACGAGGCCGCTGCGCTTCGCACATTGATCTGAGCGCGCGCCGCTGTCGCTTGCGCGCCGGCGCATCCCCCTCATGATCGCCCATCTCCCGCATTGGAGCCCCGGACAGCGGATCGGCCTCTTCGGCGGCACGTTTAATCCGCCGCACGAGGGGCATCTGGTCATCGCGCTCTACGCGCTGAAGCGCCTGCGCCTCGATCGCGTCTGGTGGCTCGTCACGCCCGGCAATCCGCTGAAAGAGAACGACGGCCTGCCGAGCCTTGCTGAACGCATGACGGCGGCGCGGGCTCTGGCGCACGATCCGAGGCTCGCCGTGACCGGCTTCGAGGCCGAAATCGGCGCCCGCTATACCGCCGACACGATCGCCTATTTGCGACGCCGCGCGCCGGGCGTCCGTTTCGTCTGGATCATGGGCGCCGACAATCTGCGCCAGTTCCATCTCTGGCGGCGCTGGCGCGAGACGGCGGCTTGCGTTCCGATCGCGGTGGTCGGCCGGCCGGGATCGACTTTGCGCGCCGTCAGCAGCCCCGCCGGCGGCTATTTGAGCCAATATCGAATTGCCGAAACGCAGGCGGCGATATTCGCCGACATTTTTCCACCGGCGTTCATCTTTTTGCATGGTCCGCAGTCTAAGCTTTCTTCGAGCGCGATTCGGAGCGCGAACCGCCCTGATAAAACGGCGGGTTGAAAAGCGCGTCGCGACCGCTCATGTTTCAAAGAGGCCGCCATCTCAGGGGGCCTGAAGGAGGATCAAGACACTGACTTTCGCGCCGAATACTGAAGCGGCTTTCGCGCCGCCTCCGCCGGTTTCCGGTTCCGTTGAACCCGACGCTGGCCTCCTCGCCCAGACGATCGCGTCCTGCCTCGAAGACGCCAAGGCCGAAGACATCGTTTCGATCGATCTGCGCGGCAAAACCACTCTCGCCGATCTCATGTTTATCGCCACGGGACGCTCCAACGTCCATGTCGGGGCGATAGCGGATCGTCTGATCAAGGCCTTTAAAGCGAGCGGCTTCGCCGCGCCGCGTATCGAAGGCCTGCCCCATGGCGATTGGGTGCTGCTCGACGCCAATGACGCGATCATCCACATTTTCCGACCCGAGGTTCGTAAGTTCTACAACCTCGAAAAAATGTGGGGCGCGGATCGTCCCGGCGAAAAGCGTCAGACCAGGGCGATCTAGGCTTTCGGCTCCTAACCCGTTAGGGCTGAAGCGTGCGGTTGATTTTGATCACGGTCGGCCGATTGAAGGCCGGACCGGAGCGGGAACTATTCGAGCGTTACGCCAAGCGAATCGGCGAGATGGCGCGCACGGTTGGCATTGGCGGATTTGATTTGCGCGAAATCGAGGAAGGCCGGGCGCGGCGGACGGAAGATCGTCAAAGCGAAGAGGCGCGCGCGATAAAGGCGGCCTTGCCTCAAGGCGCCAAACTCATTCTCTGCGACGAACGCGGCAAGTCTCTGACGAGCATGGAATTTGCCGCGGATATCGGTTCAGCGCGCGAGAGCGGCGAGGCGGCCTATGCGCTGGCGATCGGCGGCCCGGACGGCTTCGAACCGGACCTGCGAAAGACGGCGCAACGGGTGATTGCATTCGGCGCCATGACTTGGCCGCATCAGCTTGTTCGAATCATGGCTGCGGAGCAGTGCTACCGGGCGCTGACGATTTTGGCGGGGCATCCCTATCATCGGGTCTGAGCGCGTATTGTCGCTAACCTTTTCCTCTATAGACTTCGACTGCATGAAGATTCGACGGGCTTTGGCCCCGAAGACCGGCCGAGCGCTCACGGGCGCGACAGCGGCGACGCTTATCGCGTTGATCGCCGGCCCGTCCGCCCATGCGCAAACGCCTGCGCCTGCGCTAAAACCGGACGAAAAGGTCGCCCGCCAGACCGAGCTGCGCGGCGTCGAGGATACGATCCACGCCTCCGAGGAGCAGCGCCATAAAATCGAGGCCGACGTCGAAGCTTTGAGGGCCGATCGCGCCCGCCTGACCGGCGCGCTGATCGAGACGACCGCGAAAGTTCAAGACAACGAGCGCCAGATGGGCGCCGCCAACCAGCGGCTGGCGAATCTGACCGACACTGAAAGCGCGATGCGCAAGTCGCTGGAGAACCGCCGCGGCGTCATCGCCGACGTGCTGGCCGTTCTTCAGAGAATGGGCCGCGACCCGCCGCCGGCCGTGCTGGTGCGTCCTCAGGACATGGCGCAGGCGATCAGAGCCGCCATCCTTTTAGGCGCGGTCGTGCCTGAGCTCAGAGCCGAAACCCAGGCCCTCGCCGACGATCTCGACGAATTGGCGAAACTGCGTCAATCGATCGCCTCGGAGCGCGAGGATCTTTCCAAACGGGCCCAGAGCCTCGCCGACGACCGGGCGCGGCTCGCCGCCCTGATCGACGCCCGTCAGCAATCCCTGGCGGAAGCGGAAAAGGCCCTGGGCGCGGAGCGCGACCGCGCCGCTGATCTGGCCCGACAAGCCAATACTCTCAAAGATTTGATCACTGGCATGGAAAGCGCCGCCAATGCCGCCAACGCGGCAAAAGCGAACGCTGAACAGGCCGACGCCGTTGCGGCGGCAGAGGTCGCCAATCGGGCCGCGGCGGCGCAAATGCGCGATTCGGCGAAGCTGAAACCCGCCCTCGCCTTCGCCGACGCCAAAGGCGCGGTGGACTTGCCCGCGGCGGGAACGATCGTGAAAGCCTTCGGCGCGGCAGATGCTTACGGCGGGACGGAAAAGGGCGTGTCGATCGCGACAGCGCCTTCAGCGATCGTCGCTTCGCCCGCCGATGGCTCGGTCGTCTTCTCGGGGCCCTACCGTAGCTACGGGCAGCTTCTGATCATCAACGCCGGCGGGGGCTATTATATCGTTCTTGCCGGCATGGACCGGATCAATGTCGCGGTTCGGCAATTCGTGCTGGCGGGGGAGCCGGTGGCCACAATGGGCAACGGCGTCACCCAAACGGCGGCCGCCGCCGCTATTGGCGCCGTCCAGCCGATTCTTTATATCGAATTGAGAAAAGACGGGGCGGCGATCGATCCTGGACCTTGGTGGGTCAAGGCCGACATTGAAAAGGCGCGCGGATGATGCGGAAGGTTTCATATTTGGTTCTCGGCGCCGCGATCGGCGCCGCTGCGGCGACGATTGGTTCTCAGACGTCACTCCTCGCCCATGGCTCCGCTTTCGCCGCGGCGGCCGACACCTATCGCCAACTGAATCTGTTTGGCGATGTCTTCGAGAAAATTCGCAGCGACTATGTCGAGAAGCCCGACGAAGGTAAACTCGTGGAAGCCGCGATCAACGGCATGTTGTCCTCGCTCGATCCTCATTCGAGCTACATGGACGCCAAGAGCTTCCGTGAGATGCAAGTTCAGACCAAGGGCGAATTCGGCGGCCTTGGCATCGAGGTCACCCAAGAGGACGGCCTGATCAAGGTCGTCACGCCGATCGACGACACCCCCGCCGCCAAGGCCGGCGTACTTTCCGGCGACATCATCACCGCCATCGACGACGAGCAGGTTCAGGGCATGACCCTCAATCAAGCGGTCGACAAGATGCGCGGCGCGGTCAATACGGCGGTTAAGTTGAAGATCGTGCGCGGGCCGAAGAAAGAGGCGATGGATATCAAGATCACCCGCGACGTGATCAAGATCCAGTCGGTACGTTCGCATATCGAGAGCGGCGACATCGGTTACATCCGAATCACCCAGTTCTCCGAGCAGACCTACGAGGGACTCAAGGCCGCCATGGCGAAGTTCCACGACGCGCCCGGCGACGGCAATCTCAAAGGCTACATTCTCGATCTGCGCAACAATCCAGGCGGCTTGCTCGATCAGTCGATCGAAGTCGTCAATGCTTTCGTCGATCGCGGCGAGATCGTCTCGACGCGCGGGCGCAACGTCGAAGAGACGCAGCGCTACAGCGCGCGGCCCGGCGCCGATCTCTCGCATGGCAAGCCGATGGTCGTGTTGATCAATGGCGGCTCCGCCTCGGCCTCCGAAATCGTCTCCGGCGCCTTGCAGGATCATAAGCGCGCGACGCTGATCGGCACGCGCTCCTTCGGCAAGGGCTCGGTGCAGACGATCATCCCGCTCGGCCAGAATGGCGCACTGCGGCTGACCACGGCGCGTTACTACACGCCATCCGGCCGCTCGATTCAGGCCAAGGGCATCGATCCCGACATCCAGATCCTCGAGGATGTGCCGGACGATCTGAAGGGCAAGGACGATTCGAAGGGCGAAGCCTCGCTCAAGGGCCATTTGAAGAACGGCGACGACGAGAAGGAGGGCTCGCAGGCCTATGTCCCGCCGGACGCCAAGAATGACAAGCAGCTCATCGCGGCGGTCGATCTTCTGCACGGCGTGAAGACGGCGGCGCAACTGGCGACGCCAGCGGCCTCAACGGCGGCGCCGGCCGTGACCCCGACAGCTCCAGCGCCTTCAACGCCGGCGCCGGCCAATGCGCCGGTCCAGCCGGCGACCCCGCCCCCCGCCGATTCGGCCCCGCCGGCCGTGACGCCGGACGCCAAGCCGAACTGAGCGAAAATTACGTGGGAAAAATTCAGCGCCGCCCCAAAAGGGCGGCGCTTTTTTTGTCATTGCTGTCTTGGTTGGCGCGAGATTCTGGTTTATAATATAAACTAGATTATTTTCAGGTTTGATCGACCATGATTACGATAGGCGCCTTTGAGGCCAAGACCCACCTTTCCGCGCTGCTGGAACGGGTCGCCGCGGGCGAAGAGGTTGTCATCACCAAACACGGAAAGCCCATCGCACGACTGATCGGGGCGGAGGCGAGCGATCGTCAGCGCGTCGCCGACGCGGTCGCGACGATGAAGCAATTGCGCAAGGAGACGACCCTGGGCGAACTGTCCTGGAAGGATCTGCGCGATCAGGGGCGACGGTGACGCCCGCCGTCGTCGACGCATCGTTCGCGATGACACGGTGCTTTCAGGTTCAGGCGACGCCCGAGACGGATCGTCTCTTGGACAAGGTACGAGACGAAGGCGCCGTCGCGCCTGCGCTATGGCGCCTCGAACGCGCTGATGACGCTGGATCGCGATTTGGCCGCCGCCGCGCGGCGGCGGGGCGTTGAGGCCTTTCCCGCATAACCCAAAGCCTCAGCCTGCCAGCAGCCCCTTCACGATTGCGCTCGCCTTGGCGAAATCCATCTGGCCGGGA
>JASLHV010000402.1 GCA_030153205.1 Roseiarcus sp.
TCGCCCATCGTGTCGCAGATATAGATCGCCTCGGCGCCCGGCTCGGCGCCGCGCGAACGCAACGCGCAATCGAGGCCTCGCGCGCGCAAAGTCTCGGCGATTTCCACGCCGCGATTGGGATGGCGCGGCGCGATCATCGTCAGCAATTCCGGAAAGCGGGCAACCAGCAAACGATGGGTCTTAGCGATCTCAGCCTCTTCGCCGTCATGCGTCGACGCCGCTATCCAAACCCGCCGCCCGGCGATACGTCCCGACAGCATCGCCAATTCCTGATGATTGGCGGGCGGCGCGGGGGCGTCATATTTCAAATTGCCCGCGAATTCGACGCGCGGCGCGCCAAGCAGCGTGAAACGCTCGGCGTCGGCTTGGCTTTGCGCCAGCGCAAGATCAATTCGCGCAAGCAAGGCGCCGACGAAATTGGGGAGCCGCTCCTTCCAACGCTGGTACGAACGTTCGCTCAAGCGCGCATTAACGAGAATGATCGGCGTCTCGGCGGCGCTCGCCTCGACGATCATGTTCGGCCAAAGCTCGGATTCGGCAATCAAGGCGACGTCGGGGCGCCAATGGGCGATGAAGCGGCGCATGAATTGCGGCGCATCGAGCGGGGCGTATTGATGCATGGCGCCGCCCGGCAGGCGCTTGGCGAGAAGGCGCGCCGAGGTCACTGTGCCGGTCGTCACCAATGTTGAGCGTCCGGCTTGAGCGAGGCGCTCGACGAGCGGCAGGAGCGATAGGGCTTCGCCGACGCTCGCGCCATGCAGCCAGACCAAAGGCCCAGGCGGGCGCGGCAAACTGGCGAAGCCCCGGCGTTCGCCAAGGCGCGCTTCGTCCTCTTTGCCACGCGCGCGCCGCCAAGACAGGAGCGGCCCGGTGAAGGGGCCGAGAGCTCTGGTGACCAGACGGTAGGCGACGAGGCTCGTGGGCGCCATCAATCTTGTCTCAAGCCAGCGCCAGGATCGCGAGCGCCGACCTTGGCATAGGCGCGCGCATGCGCTTCGTCGAGCCCGGCCTCCACAGCTTTGCGCGCCGCCTCCATCGCCGCATCGTCGGCGTCGGCCGGGATATGAATGAGGTCGCCGACAACAATGGCGCCGCGCCCGAACGGCTTGCCGAGGCTGGCGCGGTCCCAGGAGTTGAAATCGAACCGACGGCTGGTGACGACCGCGACCGGCGCAATCGGCCGTCCCGAAAGGCGCGCTAAGGTCACAATGCCGAGCCCAGCGACGCGCGCGCGTTTCGGAACGTCGGCGGTCATCGCGATGGACGTTCCTTCCTCCAGCGCGCGCAAAAGCTCGCGCGTGGCCGGCGCGCCGCCCTTGCGCCGCATGCGTTCGCCCCTGCCGCCGGAGCCGCGAATCGGCTGTACGCCAAGACGACGAAGCGCCGCGGCGTTGGCGCCCCCGTCGCCGTGACGCGAAATCAGCGCCGCCATCCGCGCGATCGATTTCGGCCACGCAAAGGAAATCATGAAATGCTGGCCGTGCCACATGGCGACGATCAACGGGGTCTGGCCCGCGATGAGCGCGTCAATATCGGCGGGCTCAAAGGCGAACCGATTGGTGCGCCGGACGAGACGAATGTAAAGGGCGAGCAAGAAGCCGAGCGCTTCCTGCGCGAGCTTCGTCTTGCCCAGGCGTTTGAGCATGAGACGTCAGGGCTTTTTGCGGATGAGGCCGGACGGATCAAGAAAGCGATGAAGATGCACGATGAAATAGCGCGTCTGCGCGCTGTCGACCGTCATCTGCGCCTTGCCCCGCCAGGCGCGCTCCGCGCTCGCGTAATCTGGAAAGATGCCGACTACGTCGATCTTGGACGGGTCGCGAAATTCGTACGTATCGAGATTCTTTAATTCGCCGCCGAAAACGAGATGGAGAAGTTGCTCATGGCCCGCGTCCGAACTCGTTTCTTGCCCCTCTTGCGTCATATGGCTTGCTCCTCAATAGCGACGCGCTCGGCTCAAAGGCCGGATGCGACGGCTGGGTTTTGCCCTGCCTTGGCGAGAGCGGCCGCGGCGACGAAAGGCCCGATCAACCTTTTCGAAGCAGCGAACAGCGCCGGACGACGCGTTTCCTCCTGATTGTATATTAGCGGCTCGCCGCGCGCGTCGACCAGCATCCCGCCCGCCTCGGCGAGAATAAGATCAGCGGCGGCGATGTCCCAATCATGGGCGTTTTCGGAGGCGATCGCCAGATCGAGGCCGCCTCTAGCCACAAGGGCGATACGATAAGCGAGCGATGGTATTTTCGGTTCGAGCGTTAAAGACAGGCCTGCGCTGCGATCGAGCGCATGGACCATTGCGCGGGGACCGCCAATTCGCGCGCCTGCAAGCGTCGGACGGGCCGAGACGATAAGAGCGTCGCTGTTAAGCGTGGCGCCGCTTCGCGCCGCCGCCGCGTAAGTCTCATCCAGCGCCGGCGCATGGACGACGCCGGCGATCGGGCGGCCCCTGACGACGAGCGCGATCGAGACGGCCCAGCGAGGATCGCCATCGATGAAAGCGCGGGTGCCATCGATCGGATCGACGATGACGACGGCGTCGTTGCTAAGTCGCGCCGGATCGTCCTCGGTTTCTTCGGAAAACCAGCTCGCACTGGGAAAGGCGGCGGCAAGCTCGGCTTTCAGGAAATCGTCAACGGCGAGATCGGCCGCGGTAACCGGCGAGCCCCCGCTTTTGTACTCCACGCGCGCAGAAGTTCGCCCGCCAGGATTGAAACTGGCGAGCCCGATTCGGCCGGCGCGCTGCGCCGCTGCGATCAGGAGGTCGCGGGCCACAATCGCGTCGAAGGAAGTTACGGCGTCGTCAGCCAATGCTCCGGCGTCCATTTCTTATCGATGCTCTAGCGACAGCATTTGCCGGGCGCAACCACGCTTAGTGTCTCGGTCGCGAGATCAAAAGCCGAATTTTCACGCGCGAGGGATAATCGTGATCTTGACAACAATACGTACGTCCGTATTGTTCGCTTTATGACAAAACCCTCGCTCCGTGAACGCATCCTCGAAGCCGGGCTTAAGGTCATGTTTCAGCAGGGTTATATTGG
>JASLHV010000491.1 GCA_030153205.1 Roseiarcus sp.
GCTGCAACGCGCCGGTTCTTTGCCTGACCGGGCAAACGCCGAGCGCCTTCCTGGGCAAAGGACGAGGCCATTTGCATGAATTGCCCGACCAACTCGGTGTCCTCAGCCGTCTGACCAAATGGGCGGCGCGGATCGAACACGTCGAAGACGCGCCGGAGATCGTCAACGAGGCCTTCCGACAAATGCTCAGTGGCCGGCCGGGACCGGTCGCGCTCGAAATGGCCTGGGACACAATGGCGGCGAAGGCGCCGGTACGTGTGCTGAAGCCCGCCATGATCCAAGCCGCGCCCGATCCCGATCCTACCGCTGTCCTGGCTGCAGCGAGGCTCCTCGTCAACGCGCGGCGTCCAATGATCATGACTGGAAGCGGCGCCCAGCATGCGAGCCAAGCCATCCGCGCGCTTGCTGAAGCGCTTGACGCCCCGGTAGCGGCGTTTCGCGGGGGCAGGGGCGTCGTCAGCGAGAACCATCCGCTCGGCGTCTCGTCCTATGCCGCGTACCGTCTTTGGCCGGATACCGACGCGCTTATCGGCATAGGCACGCGGCTTGAAATGCCTTTCATGCGCTGGACCGGCATGATGAAGCTGGTCGATCGGCCGGTGTCGCCGCCTTCCGTCATTCGGATCGATATCGATCCCGTGGAGATGACGCGTCTCGTCCCGCATGTCGGGATTGTCGCGGACGCCGACGCAGGCGCACGTGCTTTGCTCGCCGCGGTCCAGCGCTTGCAGGGCGAGCGCGCGCCTTCAGAGCCGCGCCGCGCGGAAATCGCCAAAGCCAAGGCGGGAGCCCGCGCGGAATACGAGAGCGTGCAGCCGCAGATGGCCTATCTCGATGCGATCCGCGAGGTTTTGCCGCGCGATGGATTTTTCGTGACTGAGCTCTCGCAGATGGGTTTTGCTTCCTACTTCGGCTATGCAGTCTACGAGCCTCGTACGTATGTTTCAGAAGGCCATCAAGGCACGCTCGGCTTCGGCTTTCCCTCGGCGCTTGGCGTCAAGGTCGCCCATCCGGACAAGGCGGTCGTCTCCGTCACCGGCGACGGCGGCTTCATGTTCGCCGTGCAAGAATTGGCGACCGCCGCGCAAGAGGGGATCGGCCTTGTCACGCTGCTCTTCAATAACAATAGTTACGGCAATGTGCTGCGCGACCAGCGGGTAAGCTATGGCAATCGCGTGATCGGCGCGACGTTGAAGAACCCGGACTTTATGGCGCTGGCTAAAGCCTTCGGCGTTGAGGGCCGGCGGGTCAACGATCCGGACGGCTTGAGGAAGGCCCTAGCGGAGGCGTTGAAGGCCGAAGGACCGTGGCTGATCGAAGTCGAAATCGCCGAAGGAAGTGATACGACGCCTTGGCCGTTTATTCATCCCAAGCCAATCTAGCCGGAGAGCTACGCGGCGACGCCATGGAGATCGTAAGCGTCCGCATGCTCGATCTTCACCGTTACGATCTCGCCCGCTCTGAGCGGCCGGCGCGACGCGATATGGACGGCGCCGTCAATCTGAGGCGCATCGCCTTTTGAACGGCCCTTGCCGCCCTTTGGCCCGCCTTCGTCGACGATCGTCTCGAGACGTTTGCCGACTTTGCCGGCGAGGCGCTTGGCGCTGATCTTTTGCTGGCGCTCCATGAAGCGTTTCCAGCGGCTCTCCTTTACCTCGACGGGGACTTGCGCCAAGCCGAGATCATTAGCGACAGCGCCGCCCACAGGCTCGTATTTGAAGGCGCCGACACGGTCCAGCTTGGCTTCCTCCAACCAGTCGAGCAGGAAGGCGAAGTCTTCCTCGGTCTCGCCGGGAAAGCCGACGATGAAAGTCGAACGGATCGTCAGGTCCGGACAGATGGCGCGCCAGGCCTTGATGCGCTCCAAAGTCTTTTCCTGATTGCCGGGGCGACGCATTGCTTTGAGCACTTTGTGCGCGGCGTGCTGGAAGGGCACGTCGATATAGGGCAGGGCCTTACCTTGGGCCATGAGGGCGATCACTTCGTCGACATGCGGGTAAGGATAGACATATTGCAGTCGCACCCAGGCGCCGAGCGACCCCAATTCGCGCGTGAGGTCCAGGAATTTGGCGCGAACCTCACGGGTTTCGTCGCCGCGCCGCCATTGGCTCGTCGCATAACGGACGTCGACGCCATAGGCGCTGGTGTCTTGCGAGATGACGATGAGCTCTTTGACGCCCGCTTTGACCAGCTTCTCGGCCTCGCGCAATACGTCGGCGGCCGGTCGCGACACCAGATCGCCGCGCAATTTCGGGATAATGCAGAACGTGCAACGATTATTGCAACCTTCTGATATTTTGAGATAAGCATAGTGTCTTGGCGTCAATTTGACGCCAGCCTCCGGGACAAGGTCGACAAAGGGATCATGTGGCGCCGGCGCAGCCTGCCGCACCGCCGCCATGACACTCTCATAGGCCTGCGGGCCGGTGATCGCGCTGACTTTTGGAAACGCGGCGCGGATCGGCTCAGGCTCGGCGCCCATACAGCCGGTCACGATGACCTTGCCATTTTCGGCCATGGCCGCGCCGATCGCCTCGAGAGATTCCTTCTTGGCGCTGTCGAGAAAGCCGCAAGTGTTGACGACGACGGCATCCGCGCCGGAATGGCTGCGGGCGAGTTCATAGCCCTCGGCGCGCAATTGGGTGATGATCCGCTCGCTATCGACAAGCGCTTTCGGACAGCCGAGGGATACGAAGGAAATACGCGGCGCCGGCTTAGACGGGGCCGATGGACGTGTGGTCATGCCCGGTCGATTGCCACGCGGGCGGGCAGGGCGCAACCCCGGCGCGTCAGATGCCTAGACCGTGCCGCCCAACTCATCGGACAGTTCCTGCAATTCCTTGTCGCCCGCCATGAGCTGTTGCAGTGCGTCGAGCTTGATCTCGGATTTGGCGAAAGTGCCCAGCGTGCGGCCGCGATTGAGGATCGTGAAACGGTCGCCGACCGCGTAGGCGTGGCGAACATTATGCGTGATGAAGATGACGCCAAGGCCTTTGCCGCGCACCTGGCGGATGAATTTCAGCACCATCGAGGTCTGGGCCACGCCCAAAGCGGAGGTCGGCTCGTCGAGGATCAACACTTTGGCGCCGAAATGGACGGCGCGGGCGATCGCTACGCATTGGCGCTCGCCGCCGGACAGGGTGCCGACCGCTTGGCTGGGGTCGCGGATGTCGATGCCGATGCGGCGCATTTCCTCGCGGGCGATCTTGTCGGCGTAACCCATGTCCATGAAGGAGAAGGGTCCCAATCGGCCCTTTCCCGGCTCGCGGCCCATGAAGAAATTACGCGTGATCGAGAGGAGCGGGATCATCGCGAGGTCTTGGAAGACCGTCGCAATGCCCATATCGAGCGCTTCGCGAGGGCTCGAAAATGCGACCGGCCTCCCTTCCACGAGAAAGTCGCCGCCGGTCGGCCGATGGACGCCGGAAAGCGTTTTTATCAGCGTTGATTTTCCGGCGCCGTTATCGCCGAGCAGGCAGAGTACTTCGCTGGCTCTGACGTTCATCGAGACGCCGTTCAGAGCCACCACAGGTCCGAAGGTCTTGACGATGTCGCGCACTTCGATGAGCGGCGGTCCGCCGTTCGCGACGGCCGCCGAGGAATTCGCGCCCTGCTCGGTCATGCTCATAGCGTCACCGTCCGCTTACGACCCGCCGCCGGATCAGGTTGTTGAACAAGACCGCGATCAACAGCATGGCGCCGAGGAAAACGCGGAACCAATCGTTCGG
>JASLHV010000359.1 GCA_030153205.1 Roseiarcus sp.
TTCGCCAGCCGCTTGCGGCCGCCGCGCATTTTCGTGGCGTCCGTCTCCCGCGCTGCCGATCCGGTCATCCTCGACGCCAATCAGTTTCGTTCGCTTCTTCCTGCCAGCCGTTCCGACGACCTGATCGATTTGACGATGGCAATTCCGATCGAAGCGACTGAAGACGAAGTCCGCCTTTTTGTGGTGGCGACGCGCGATCCGTCCGTGGAGATCACCCCCTTGCAGGATGATCTGCGCAAGCGCCTGCAAGGGCTTACTGGCGCGGCCGTATTGACGACGACGACGAGTTTTCTTCAAGATCGGCTTGGCGCCGAAATTCAGTATCATTTCAAAGTGACGAACGACCGCAGCCTGTGCCCGACATAAGCAAGCGAGCCAAGAACATGGTCGAAACAATGATAGACACAGTACGCCGCCCGCATCCCGCTTCGAAGCGGGCGCATGTTTTTAAGGTTGCTTGGCGGCTCGGCGCGGCGGCTCTGGCTACCGCCTTCGGAGCGTCCGCCCATACGGCCACGGCGGCGCCGGTCAATTTGTCCAAGGAAGCGGACGTCGCCGAGTTTGCTACTTTGATCAAGGCTTATTCGAACGCCAGCCGCATCAATTGGGTCGTAGCGGCGCCGACGCTTTCCGCCGCCAACGCCGTACTCGCCAACATCAGTCAGCATCTCGCCTCGAGCGATCAATTCTTGCTTCAGCGCGTTAAGGCTCAAGCGGCCGCCGATAGCGCCAACCCCGCCGATGCGTCGAGCGGGCCGGTCGGCTGGATCGAGTCGCAAAATGCGCGGGGCCCCGGCGGCGCCGCTTGTTCCTGGCAAGTGTGGGTCGCCGATCCAGCGGTTCCTTCCGCCGGGCAGGGACCGGCAAATATTCCTCTTGCGCCGAACGATCGTTTGCCAGTCAATGCGACCGCGACATTTCGAATTGGCTTCACCGGCCTGCTACAATCGAAAGTCTACGCTTTCGGCGAGACGCGTCCCGGCTCGATTCGAGACCTTGCCGACTCACCAGACGTCAATATTCCAGTGGCGACCGACGCGCCAGAAGCGATTATTCTGGCGATATCGCGCCAGCCGACGCCCTTCCTTGAAGAGATTCGCACGGCTCTGGCCTCGAGCAACGGGCAGAGAGTCGATCTTGGCAAAGAGCATGCGATCAGGGACAGTTTGCTGGGCCATGGGCGCGGCATCGGCGCGAATATTCAGCTTGTCGGTCCGAACATGGTGACCGCAAAAGTTCCGGCCAAGACTGTGGTCGCCAGCGCGGGCCCAAAGCCCAACGATCTTATCGAGACGTGTACGTTCTCTCTCGTACCCTTGGAAGCGATGCGCTAACGCGGCGGGACGCGTTTCAACTGAAGGTCTTTCGTCGCGACTTTCGCCGGTGGTCCCAGCAGGCGCCATTGCTTCAAGGCCGGAGCGAGCGTCGGGCCTGCTTTACCGTCGAGCGGGCCGGCGTAGTAGCCGGCGCTTTTCAACCGATCCTGAACGGCTTTCATGGTGTCGTGAGACCAGAGCGAGGCGGTGGAGGCAAGTTCGCCCGCCATGGCCCCGTCGTCGCTGGCGACGGCGCGTAGGAGTTCGTCCGCCGCTGCCGCCGAATCCCTTGGCATTCCGAAACCGTCATTAAGCAGGGCGGCCGCTGCGCGATAGCCGCGCGGATCGCCCAAAACCGCGGCGTGACGAAATTGTTCGAGCGCCTCATTGGCGCGCCCGGCGCCGCTGGCGAGTGCGAGAGCGCCGAGATTGTACGTCGCGAGCGGCGATCCGTCCGCCGAGGCGCTCTTGAGAAGCTCCAGAGCGCGCGCCATGTCGCGGTCAATGCCCGTTCCATAGATAAGCGCATTCGCCAAGTTGGTCTTGCCGTCGAGGCTGCCGCGCTCCGCCGCTTTGGCGTAAAGATCGTCGGCCATTTTGACGTCTTTCGGGACGCCGTTGCCGGATTCGTAGAGAAGGCCGAGGCTCACCATGGCGCGCGCGTCGCCGCCGTCAGCGGCGGTTTTGTAAAGTTTGATCGCTTCGTCCAGATGGCCCGAGGCAGCCGTCGCGCGCGCCTGCAAGGCGACGTAATGGGCCTCGCCGGGATGTTTCGAAACAGCATCGCGGCACGCGGCGATCGCGCGGTCCACGTTACGCGCAAGCGTTTGCAACTCGGTCCCAGGGTAATCTGCAGTGGCGTCGCGGGGATGGGTTGCGAGACGCTGGCAGACGACTTCCGGCGCAGCGTCCGCAACCTGCGTTTCCTCGAACCGCGAAAGAATGCCGTCAGCCTCTTGCCGATGCGCGCCGTTCGGATAGCGCGATACATAGTCTTCGAAGAGCAACCGCTGACGCTCGCTCTTTGCGACTCGCCAGAGCAGCTCCTCCTCGTTGACATTTTCTTTGGGCGGCGCCGCGGGGAGGCCGCCTTTCTTGGCGATTTCGTCCAAGAGCGCTTTGGCGTCCGCGACATGCGCGCCTTCGGGGTAGCGTTCGAGATAGATTTTTAGAAAATTCGCATCTTTTTGTCCCGCGCCGAGCTGCCACAGGGCCGTCTCTGGCGGGACTTGAAAAGCCTGGCCGGGCGCAAAGTAGAATTGCCGGGTCAGCGACGAATTCTCCCAAGGGATCTGCGCGCCGCCCGTCGTCGCAATGACGTCCTTGCGGACTTCGATCATCATGCTCGAAATATCCTCGCCGTTCGTCGCCAAGTGGCTCAACAGGGCTTGAGCGAAGGGACTGTTTCGGCCCGCGCCGTCGAAGGCGACATTGTCGGGCTGGGTGGCGAAGGCGATGAGAAAGCCGGCGGCGTCGCCGACCCGCGCCAGACCTTGCGAGCGCATCGACGCCGGCGTGTCCTTCATTGGATTGGTCCGGCAGGCGTCAAGAAAAAGAAGATGAAGGCCTTTGGCGCCGGCCAGCGATTTCAAGATATCATCGAGATGTATCGTCTGCTTGCGGATGTCTTGTTCGTCGTGCAGCCTCGCATCGACGGGAATGAGATAATTGTGCCCGGCGACTTGCATTCCATGGCCGCCGTAATAGACAAGCGACACATCGGCGTCGTCGGCGACTTTGGAGAATTCCGCGATCGTCCGCTGCATGGCGGCAAGATCAAGATCGACGCCGAGCGTGACTTTGAAGCCGACGGACTCTAATTCCGCCGCAACGTCTTTCGCATCAGAAGGAGGATTGGTGAGCGCCGGTACGGAGCGGTATTGTCCGTTGCCGATCACCAGGGCGACCCGCGTTTCGGCTTGAACGGTTTCTGCGCCGCAAATCGCCGCCCATAGAAAGATGACGCCGGCCAAAGCGGGTCTTGCAAGCAGTCGTGGTGAAGATCGCCCTGACCCGAACATTAGCCGTCGGATCATCCCACAAACCCCGCTTTCACAACAGGCGCCGGCCGCGCCGAATGGGCGCGCGGCCTTTATCGTCTATTGCAAAATGCGGCGGATGTTTCGACGACTAGAGGCCGACCGCCTTTTCCAACTTATTGTCGGCGACTGCAAGCGTTTCAGCGACAAACGCGCCCGTTCGCGTTTCCGCCTTAAGCATGACCGGATCATCCGCCTTAAGCAGTGAGATCGTTTTGTGCACTTCCGCGATAGCGGCCTTGATGGCTTTCACAGCCTGGGCCTTTGTCTTAGCGGCGCGCACTTGATGCGCGGCGCGTGCGACGACGTCGGGAAGATGCTTCAACTCCGGCGGCAATGGAAGCCGGCGCAACGCCTCGGCGTAAGCATCGAGGGCGTCGGCGATGCAGCGAGGGTCGTCGTCCGAACAGGTTGAAATGGCGGCTTCCGCCGCCCGCGTATCCGGTTTTGCCTCCACGACAGTTGGCGGGTTTCGACTGAACACAGATGAATTGACTGCGCCTCCGCCGCCTCCCCCTCCGCCGCCGCTGCTTCCACTGCCACTTCCGCCGCCCGATGAACCACTCGATGAGCCGCCCGAAGAAGAACCTGAGCTACCGCCCGAGCTTGAACCTGAGCCCGAGCTTGAGCCCGCGCCGGAGCTTGAACCTGCGCCCGAGCTTGAGCCCGCGCCGGAGCTTGAGCCTGCGCCCGAGCTTGAGCCCGCGCCGGAGCTTGAGCCCGCGCCCGAGCTCGAACCCCCGCTCGAACTTCCACCACTGGAGGAGCCAGCCGCGGCGGCGCCCGCACTCCGCGCCCAAGCTGCGTCTTGAACCACGAGCGCCGCGATCAATAGCGCGGAAAACGAAATGCCCCGTAAGGCGCGATTGGCGAACACGACTGTCCTCCGGACGAATGGCTGCCGCCAACTTTGGCGACGCGTTGAATATTGTCTAGAAGTTACGGTCCGCGAGCGGAATTAATTGCTTGACCGCGTTCAGAAGCGACGCCAGAGCGAGATTTCGCCGTAGGGGCCGGCGCGTTGGCTCTCGCGCCACGCAACGCCCGCCGACAGACGCGCCTCGACGCCTTCGAGCAATTCGAGACCCGTGACCTGCAACCCGGCGCGCGGCCAAGCCGCAGAGGTCGCAATCTCGTGGCCTATCCAAGGCCAGCTTTCAAAAGGCCGCCACCCGACCGCCAGAAACCACGACGTCCAATCATTGGCGGCTTCGAAGCGCGCTTGTGTCATCCAATGAGAGGTTGGCTCGAACCATAGGTCGGCGCTGACAAGTGGCGTCGGACGGGCGCCCGTCGCGGCGCCGGCCATGAATGTCGCAGCGAAGCCAGGGCCGGCGAATCGCCAGCCGATTTGGCCGGCGGAGAATGTTTGGCGCCATTGAGATTTGCCGACATCGAGCGCGAAAACGGCGCCATTCACGTCGAGACCTGAAAAGGCGTGCATCCAGCCAAGGCCGGAATAGTTACGTCCGCTGACCAACTCGCCGCAGAAATAAAGAAGATCGGTCGCATCATCAGCCTGCGCACCGGCTGGGAATGCGAACGCAAACGCAAACAAGACGCATGCTGCGAGAACGAGCCGCCGCATGGGACTGGTCCTCCATGCGCCAGCTCCCGAAAGAGCGTTTGGCCTTGTCCCTATTTAACACTATCGCGACGGGGGATTTTGCGGCAAGGATTTAGACATGGCCATCGCGTAATATTTGCCAGCGCTGGATTTTGCATAGAAGAATCCGCTACGCGGCAAGGATCTTCGCCGCGGCGATAACGTCGGCGATATCCCTGAAGGCGGCGGCGCGAAGAACGAGCGCGCGTCCGATCTGCAGCGCCTTGCGTTCGCAAATCGCGCGACGATCTGGGTCGGCGATACTCTCGAGATCCTCGGTGTGGGCGAGGCCAAGAATGCGACGGATCACCTTCAAGCCGCCGAAGGCGAGCGAGTCTTCAAAAAGCGTGCGCATGAAGCGCATGCGCTCGCTTTCCATCGCCGTTTCGTCTTGTGGGGACGCGATGAGGCTCGCGACATAGGCTTCGCCTGCCTTGGCGTGCCGCCACAGCGCGAGGAAGCGGTCGTGAAAGCCGTTCCAGACGGCGGCGACTTGGTTGAGAATCCAGGCACGATAGGCGTCGCGCGCGCCGGGCGAGGGTTCGTGTCCCTCCTGCGCGCAATACGCGATGAAGAGATTGCCGATTACCGCGCCGACGTCGAAACCCATCGGGCCGATGAAGGAGAATTCCGGGTCGATCACTCGCGTATTCTCCGGCGTCAGCATGATCGAGCCGGTGTGAAGATCGCCGTGAATAAGCGCCTGCGCCGCCGTGAGAAATTGATACTTTCGCGCCTGCGCCGCTACTTTCAAAGTGCTGTCTTTCTCGAAGGCGCGTTTGTCAGCATCAAGCTGCGGGCTCGTCCAACGATTGAGCGGCGCTTCGCGATAGGGATCGGTGAAGACGAGATCCTCGGTGATCCGGCAGAGTTCGATGTTGGAGGCGAAGAGCTCGACGCGGCGTTTGTGATCGGCGGCTGATCCGGCCAGAGCCGATGTGTTGAACAGCGTCTGAGCAAGAAATTCGGCGATGTCGGCGGCGAAGCGAGGATATTCAATTCCGCGAATGAGGCCTTTGCGCATAATGATATGCGGCGAAAGATATTCCATGACGATCATCGCCTGCTCGCGATCGAAATGGAAAATCTCCGGCGTCAACCCTGGGGCATAGCGGGACTGTTCGACGAGGGCGTTATATTCGTACCAAGACCGTTCGAGCGGCAAAGGCCAGGATTCGCCGACGAGGCGGACATAGGGCAAGGC
>JASLHV010000566.1 GCA_030153205.1 Roseiarcus sp.
GCGATAATATCGCCGATCGCGCGAATGATAAGTCCTTCTTCATGGCAAAGTTCCGCGACCTTGCCGCCGACCGAACCTGGCTGGGCGAAGCCAACCTTGCTCGGCTTGTCCGCGACGAGTTCCAGCGCCCCAATGAGACCGACGCCGCGCGCTTCGCCGACATAGGGATGATCGGCGAATTGCGCGAGCCTGCCAAGAAAGTGCGGGCTCATCGCCGCGGAATTGCCGACGAGGTTCTTCTCTTCGATGATATCGAGGTTCTCGAGCGCGACGGCGGTCGCGACCGGATGGCCGCTGGCGGTGAAGCCATGCCCGAAGACACCGATCTTCGCCGAATTGTCGGCGACAGCCTGGTAGATCTTGTCGCTGAAGATCACGGCGGACAAGGGCAGATAGGACGAGGTCAGCGCCTTGGAGACGACGAGGACATCAGGCGCGATATTGTAATATTCCGAGCCGAACATGCGGCCGGTGCGGCCGAAGCCGGTGATGACTTCGTCGGCGATCACCAACACGTCGTGACGGCGGCAGACTTCTTGTACTTTCGCCCAATAGGTCCGTGGCGGCGGAATGACGCCGCCCGCGCCCATGACCGGCTCGCCGATAAAGGCGGCGACCGTCTCCGGCCCTTCGCGCTGGATCGTCTCTTCGATCTCGGCGGCGAGGCGGGTCGCAAAAGCCTCTTCACTTTCACCGGGCGCGGCGCCGCGCCAGAAATGCGGACACGAGACATGCCGCACGAAAGGAAGCGGCAAATCGAAATCGCGCTGGAAATTGGGCAGGCCGGTCAGGCTCGCCGATGCGATCGAGACGCCGTGATAGGCGCGCTGCCGCGAAATGATCTTCTTCTTCTGCGGCCGGCCGAGCGCATTGTTATAGTACCAGACCAGCTTGATAACGAAATCGTTCGCCTCGGAGCCGGACGAGGTGAAATGCGCCTTTGAAAGACCGCCAGGCGCTAAGCGCACGAGCCGCTCGGCGAGCGCGATCGCGGGCGGATGCGACTTATGCGAGAACGAGTGATAGTACGGCAGCTTGCGCATCTGCTCGTAGGCAACTTTCGCGAGCCGCTCCTCGCCGAAGCCGACAGCGACACTCCAGAGCCCGGCGAGGCCTTCGATGTAATCCTTGCCCTGATCGTCATAGACGCGGACGCCGTCGCCGCGCTCGATCACCATGGGTCCGACTTCCTCGTGGCGGCGCGCGTTGGTCGCGGGATGGAAATAATAGGCGATATCGCGGGCGGCGATGGAATTGGGAAGGACGGCCATTTCTTTCACTTTCCAACGGGCGAAATCTCGTGCGAATCGCTTTGTCCCCACTGCCTCGCTAGGCGTCAAGGCGGAATGCGGCGCCTTTTTGTCATTCAAACGCCGCGAGAAGGGCCAATCCGACCTTCAAGCTGCGAAGAAACGAATCTCGCGCTCGCCGCCCGCGACCGCCTCGCGCCGGTTCAATCGCCGCTAGAGCATTGGAAAGCAGGGGTAATCTCGCGCGGCGGAACGGATTGGGGCATTACGCATTCCTTAGGCCGGCCGCGACACGCAATCCAACGTTGCAAGGAGAAGCCGCTTGCATTTACGGCAATTTACCGGGGCCGCCTGTTTCTTCGTCCTAACCATCGCGGCCGCCGCTGCTTGGGCGCAGGCGCCAACGCCGGACGCCGCCTCGCCGCCGCCGGAGAGCGTCGCGACCCCCGCGCAGGCGCAACAGGCGATCGACGTTCTCCAGGATCCGACGAAACGAGCAGCGCTGATCGAGACGCTGCAAACGATCGCCAATGCCTCAAAGCCGGCGCCCGTTCCTGCGCCGGCGGCAACGCCGGTCGCTGCGCCCATCGAGGACGGAAGTCTCGGCGCTCGCCTTCTCCTTCGAGCCTCGAACGAAATCGACGACCTCTCTCGCCAGTTCACGCTCAGCGCCTCGGCGCTGATGAGCCTTCCCTTGCTCTGGCGCTGGCTCGTACAAACGGCGACCGACGCCTATTCGCAAGCGCGCATCCTCGATTTCCTCATGCGCGCCGCGATCATTTTGGGCGGCGCCCTCATCATCGAATATCTCATCCGCTTCGCGCTGCGTCGTCCCTTCGCGGCGCTTGAGGCGCGCGCCTCGCACCGTTCGACAACCGGAAGCAATCCGGCGGAAAAAACTTCTCGCGAAACGCAGACCGCCCGCACGCGTCGCTTTCTCCGATTGAAAAGAATTCTCGGCCGCGCGCCCTACGCTTTTGCCCGGCTCATCCTCGAAGTCGCGCCTATCGTTGCGTTCGCAATCGCCGGCAATCTGCTTTTGGCGACGGAAGTCGGCGGCGGTGCGGAGGCCAACGCCCGTCTCGCCATTCTTTCCTTGATCAAGGCCTATATCATCTGCCGCGCGTTCATGAGCCTGACGCGAGCCTTCGCTTGTCACAAAGCGCCGGCCACAAGCCTTTTCATCTTGCCGCGCGACACGGCGGCCTATCTTGAAACCTGGACGCGGCGGATCGTCGGCCTCACAATATTCGGCGTCGCCTTCGCCCATGTCGCGATGGCGCTGGGCATGCATCCCCTCGCCTATCAGGCGCTCGTCAAATTCGTGGTGCTGATCGCGCATTTGCTGCTGGTTGTCGTCACCTTGCAATGCCGCCGCAGCGTCGCCGCCCTTATCCGTGCGCGCGAGGGACAGTCCGGATTCGTTGCGCATCTGCGCAATCGACTCGCCGCGGTCTGGCACTATTTCGCGATTTTCGCCAATCTCGCTCTATGGACGATCTGGGCTTTACGTATCCAGAACGGCTATGACGCAGTCGGTTATTACGCTTTCACGGCGATCGTCACCTTGATGCTCGCCCGCGCCGCGACAATCGCCGCGCTCGGCGGCATGGATCGATTGACCCACGCCGCGGCGCCGCACGAAAACTTCCGTGAAATCGAGACGCGCGCCAATCGTTATTATCCCGCCGTTCGCGGCCTCGTCTCGGTCGTGATCGCCGCCATCGGCCTTCTGATCGTATTTCAACTCTGGGGCTTCGACGCGATCGCCTGGTTCCGCAGCGGCGAGATCGGCGCAAGTCTCGTCTCCGCAGTCGCGACGATCAGCGTCGCGATCATCATCGCGCTGGCGATTTGGGAGAGCTGCGACGCCACGATCGAGCGGCATCTCGCGCGCCTTTCGCGCAGCGGGCGTTACGCACGCGCCGCTCGTCTGACGACCCTGCTCCCGACATTGCGTACGGTCTTGGCGCTCGCCATTCTGATCGTTGTCGGCATGACCGCTTTGAGCGCAGTCGGCGTGAATATCGCCCCGCTCCTCGCCGGCGCCGGCATCATAGGCATCGCGGTCGGCTTTGGCTCGCAGAAGCTGGTTCAGGACGTCATCACCGGCCTTTTCCTGCTGCTCGAAAACGCCATGCAAGTGGGAGATTTCGTCACTCTGGCCGGGCTTTCGGGTACGGTCGAGTATCTCTCGATCCGCACGATCCGGCTGCGCGCCAGCGACGGTTCGGTTCACGTCATTCCCTTCAGCTCGGTGACGACCGTCACCAACGCCAATCGCGGCGTCGGCAATGCGGCGGTGAGCATCAATCTCGCCTTCGACGAAGACACGGACAAAGCGAGTCAGATGCTCCTCGAAATAGCCGCCGAAATGCGCAAGGACAAGAAATTCGGGCTGATGATGCGCGGCGATCTCGCTCTATGGGGCGTCGACAAAGTCGACGGCTCGATGGCGACGATTGTCGGCCAGATCGAATGCACCGATTCCGGGCGGTGGCCGGTGCAACGAGAATTCAACCGCCGCATGAAAATCCGTTTCCAGGAGAAGGGCGTCGCTATAGCCAATCCGGGTCAAACGCGATTGATCAGCGACGAGATCCCGCGGATGCGATCGCGCTTTGCGCGACAGGAGCAAGACGCCGAGCCTTCGCCTCTTATCGTAAAATCTGGCTGAGGAAAAGTTTGGTACGTTCGTGGCGCGGATTGCCGAAGAATTCCGTCGGCGCATTGATCTCGACGATCTCGCCATTGTCCATGAAGACGACGCGGTCGGCGACTTGACGCGCAAAGCCCATTTCATGGGTCACGACGATCATGGTCATGCCGTCCTGGGCGAGGCCGACCATCGTATCGAGGACTTCCTTGACCATCTCCGGGTCGAGCGCGGAAGTCGGCTCGTCGAAGAGCATGATCTTTGGGCTCATGCAAAGCGCTCGGGCGATCGCCACCCGCTGCTGCTGGCCGCCGGAAAGCTGGCCCGGATACTTGCCCGCCTGCTCAGGAATTTTGACGCGCGCTAGCAGCTTCATCGCAAGCTCCTCGGCGTCCTTCTTCGGCATGTGCTTGACCCAGATCGGGGCCAAAGTGCAGTTCTCCAAAATCGTCAGATGCGGAAACAGATTGAAGGACTGAAACACCATGCCGACGTCGCGGCGCACGTCCTCGATCCGTTTGGTGTCGCGCGTCAATTCAATACCATCGACGATGATCTGGCCGCGCTGATGCTCCTCCAGCCGGTTGACGCAGCGGATCAAGGTGGATTTGCCGGAGCCCGACGGCCCGCAGACGACGATCCGCTCGCCGCGCGCGACGGTGAGATTGACATTGCGGAGAACGTGAAACGATCCGTACCATTTATGCACGCCGATCATGTCGATGGCCGCGCTGGACATCCCTGCAGGCATGGCGCGCGCTTCGCTCATCAGCGTTTCCGTCCCGCGGCCAAGCGGCGCTCCATCGCGAGCGAATAGCGCGACATGCCAAAGCAGAAGATGAAATAGAACATCGCCGCGAAAGCATAGCCGGTGGCGGCGATGGTTGGTCCGATCCAGACGGGATCCTTCGCCGCGTTCTCGACCGTTGCTAAAAAGTCGAGCGTGCCGACCACGGAGACGAGCGTCGTATCCTTGAACAGGCCGATGAAATTGTTGACGATGCCGGGTATGACCAGCGTCAGCGCTTGCGGCAGAATGACAAGCCGCATCATTCGCCAGTAACTGAGTCCAAGCGCCATGGCGCCTTCGAACTGTCCCTTTGGCATAAGCTGTAAGCCGCCGCGCACTTCCTCGGCGAGGTAGGCGGCCGCGAAGAGCGCGGTGCCGACCAGCGGGCGGAGCAAGCGATCCGGCGACCATGCTTCCGGCAGGAACAATGGCAGCATGAAATTGGCCATGAACAGGACCGTGATGAAAGGCACGCCGCGCATCGTTTCGATATAGACGACGCTCGCGGCCCTCACGATCGGCAATCTCGAGCGGCGACCTAGAGCGAGCAGCACGCCGAGCGGGAGCGAGAAAACGATCCCGACGAGCGATGTCAACAAAGAGACAAAAATGCCGCCCCAAAGCGCCGTGTCAACGATTGGCAAGCCTAGCCAGGCGGAGCCGTGCAGCAACACGAAACAAAGTACGGGATAGACGACGAAGAAGAGGAGCGCGCCGATACCGCGTTGCGGCGCGCGTGGCCATAAGAGCCACGCGATGAGCGCCGCGCCGATGAACTCGGCGGCGTCGACGCGCCATCGCTCGTCCTCGGGATAGGAACCAAAGCGGAAATAATCGAGCTTGCGGCCAATAAAGGCCCAACAGGCGCCATCTTGATGAGCGCGGCAGAGGCCGCCGTCGACGGCCGACCAGACCGCCCTGGTCGTCGCCCAGGCGATAAGGTCCGGGATGAGCCATACCGCCAATGCGGCGAGCGCAAGCGTGATGATCGTCGACCAGATGCTGGAGAACAGATTCTCGCGCATCCAGGCTAGCGCGCCGCGAGAGAACATCGGCGCAGCCAGCGCCGGCTCGGACGTCGCGCGGACGAAAGCGGTGGCCATGCTCACCTCAACGCTCCTTCAGCGCATTACGCGCGCCATAGAGATTGAGCGCGGAGGAGACGGCGAGGGAGATCGCGAGATAGACGCCCATCGTGATCGCCATGACCTGAACCGCCGCTTGCGTCTGATTCAGCACCGTGCCGGCGAAAATCTGCACGAGGTCTGGATAGCCGATGAACACGGCGAGCGATGAGTTCTTGATGATGTTCAGATACTGGCTCGTCAGCGGCGGCGTGATCAGACGCATCGCCTGCGGCACGACAACCAGGCGCAACGTAACGCCGCGGCTCAGGCCGAGCGCGCCTGCAGCTTCCGTTTGCCCCCTGGAGACGGCCTGTACTCCCGCACGGACGATCTCGGCGATAAAGCCGGCGGTGTAGGTCACCAAACCGAAAACGAGGGCGGCGAATTCCGGATAGAGCTGCAGGCCACCGCGCAAATTGAAGCCGGCGAGTTGCGCGAGGTCGAAGCTGAGAGGCTGTCCGGTTGCGAAATAGGCAAGGACAGGCGCGCCGATGCATAAAGCGATTGCGACGATTGCGATGGGCGCTCGAGCGCCGGTGCGCTCCTGGCGTTTTCGCGCCCAGAGCCCATAGAAGATCGAGGCGACGACCGCGAGTGCGAATGCGGCCAATATCCAAACGGCTGGATCGTCGAATTTCGGATTGGGCAAATAGAGCCCGCGATTGTTCAAGAAGACGATTCCCCAGAGGGAAATCGATTGACGTGGTCCGGGGAGAGCTTTGAGGACAGCGTTGTACCAGAACAAGAGTTGCAGCAGCAGCGGCGTGTTGCGCATGACCTCGACATAGACCATCGCCGCTTTCGACAGGATCCAATTCGGCGACAGGCGCGCGACCCCGATGATAAACCCGAGCGGCGTCGCCAGGACGATGCCGAGCGCGGCGACAAGAAGCGTGTTGAGCAATCCGACCCAAAACGCGCGGCCGTAGGTCGAGAG
>JASLHV010000066.1 GCA_030153205.1 Roseiarcus sp.
AAAATAAGTCGGGCACTCCATCGCGTTGGCGCGCTCCAACGCGCGCTCGACCTTGTCGACGCGCAAAGCGAGCGCGCAGACCGACGCGCCATGGAGCATGTTGAAAGAGTGAGCAAAGTTTTCGCTCTCGCGATTCAAAACGATATTGATCGCGCCTTGTCGATAAAGGTCGACGTCCTTGCTGCGATGATGCGCGACGCGACGCAGCCCTAAGCCTTCGATCAAATCCGCGAGCGCCGCGCCCTCGCTCTCGCTCACCGCGAATTCGATGAACTCGACCGCCTCGACATTCGGGGCTGGCGGCAATGGCGCGAAATCCGTCAGCACTGGATCGCCGCGCTTTTCGCGTCTGGCGGCGAGTTGTTCGCCGCTCATGCGCAACGACCTCAAGCCGTCTAGCGCGATGGCGTTGGCCGAGGCCCCGCGAAACTGATCGTTGAAAATCTCCAGCGAGATCGGCCCGCGATAACCAGCGCGCGTCACCGCGTCGAGAAAATCGATCAGCGGATAATCGCCCTGGCCGGGATAGCAACGGTAATGTCGACTGAGCGAGAGCGGATCCATCTGGATCGCCGGCGCATCGGCGATCTGGACGAGAGCGATACGGTCCGCGGGAATCACCGCCATCGGTTCTATCGGATTTCCACGCACGCAGGCGTGAAAGCTATCAAGGACAATGCCAAGATTTGGACGGTCAGCCGCCCGTACGACGTCCCAAGCCTGAGTCCAGTCTTTGACATGGCGTCCCCAGGCGAGCGCCTCATAGCCGATGCGAAAACCGTGCTGGCGGGCGCGGTCCGCGAGTTCGGCGAGATCGGCCGCAGCGCGCGCGGGATCGTCGATCGCCTCCTCCGACACATTCGAGCAAAGGCAGAGTAGCCGGGCGCCGAGTTCGTGCATCAGATCGAACTTGCGCGCCGCTCTTTCGAAATTACGGGCGCGGGCGGCGTCGGGCATGGATTCGAAATCGCGCATCGGCTGCAGCGCGACGATCTCGAGCCCCAGGTCGGCCGCCATCTGCCGCGCATCGCGGGGCTTTCCGCTGAAGAAAGTCAGGTCGTTTTCGAAAATCTCGACAGCCCTGAAGCCCGCCTTGGCCGCGGCGGCCAGCTTAGCTTCCAGCGCGCCGCCCATGCAGACCGTGGCGATCGACCATCGAAGCATTCACGCCCTCTCCCGTTGGTCTGCCTTGTTACACGTTGGGAGGGCGTCAAGAAAGCGGTGTCAGGAATCGCTCACGCAGGCGTGTCGTCACGCGACGCGAGAAATCGTCCTGTCAATTCTGGGTGATGCGCAATTGATAGAAGATGTGGTGCCCGATCTGGTCGACGCGCTTCAACGTGTTGGCCCAATAAGGCATCACGTAATTGGCGTGATAGTTCAACGCGGCGCCGACTTTCTGATTGTAGACTTTGCCGTTTGCCACATCCTGCGCGATCCGCACCGCAACGCTCCAGGGACCCGGCTCTTCGACGCGCAGCGACTTTCCTTCGCAGGCGAAGGAGAACTGGCAGGCGAAGGGGCGATTGCGGTCCTGATAGACGACGCCGCAAACGTTCGCCGGATAAAGCCCGCTGCGTACGCGATTGAGCACGACTTGCGCGACTGCCGCCTGACCGTCTTCCGGCTCGCTACGAGCTTCGAAATAGACCGCCTCGGCGAGGCAGCGCTGCTGGCGCGTCGAATCTTTGGGGTCGATCAGCGAGGCGTAGTCGGGCTGACCGTTCGGCAGGCTTTTGGCGATTTCACTGACGCCAGGGATTTCCGCCTTGGCGACGATGATCGCCTTGCCGTCGCTCGGGGCCGGGGTCGCGGAATTCAAGGCGACGTCGAGCGGCACCGCTGGGGTCGCCCCGTCGTCGAAAGTCAGGGATTTCTCCGGCGCCATATTGGGGTCGGACCATGGCGCCGGCTCCTGCTCCGGGGGCAGCGCGGCATAAGCCAGCGCCGTTTCGACCGAGCCGAACGGATCGTCAAGAAGGGACTGGCTCTCGGAAGACTGCCGGTCGTCTTTCGCCGTGGAGCGGTGATTGAGCTTGGCGTCAAAGCCAGGGCGCAGACCGATAAAAGGATCGCCCTTGCGCGAACGATCGACCATTGGGAATGACGGGCGCGCCCGTTTGAGATCGGAACGCGGATCGACTTCGTCATCGATGGCGGCGAGATCGTCGGGACTGCCGAGCGTCAGGCTCGCCTGAATGATGCGCGGCTGCGCGCCAGCCCGGTCGAGAAGGTCGCCCTGCAAATGAGGCGTCGAATTGAGCAGCGCTTGGCGAATGGGCGCCTGAGCGCTTTCAAAGGCGAGGCTGCCGCCGTGGGTCGGGTCCTGGCCGGCCTGCGCGGTGATCGAGACGACCAGGCCGGCGGCGAGGCACCATGGCGCAATTGCATGACAAGCCCAGCCTAACCGCGAGCGACCCATACGCGACCCAGTTTCTCTCGACTTGCAGCCCCAGCTCAGGCGCCGCGAGAACCGCTAAAGGCCGCGCGCCGCCTGGTCCGTCGAAACACGGCTGCGCCACGCTCCGATCAATCCGAACGATTATTTTTATCCCAACTTAACGTTGCGAGCCGGTTACCGGAGGATCGGCAAAAGCGTCCCGGAATGAGGCGCCGGAAGGAGCGGCTCCGCGCGAGTTCGGAACGCGAAAGGCGGATTTGCCGAGCGCCGTTTTCTAAGAAGATTAAGTGAGCGCCTTCGCCGCCCGTCCTTGCGCCCTTAGCAACTTGACCGCTTTCTTGTCGAACGACACGAAGGTTTCGCCGCCAAGCCAGTGGCCTTCGTAGTGGATCGCGCCATCAGCGAAGTCTCCGCCTGCGTCGAGCATGCTCAACCCGGCTGCAACAGCGGGGCGATTGACGACAACGTTGTTTGTTTCCATCAATCGCCGGATCGTCCTAGCGATTTCGGCTCGCGGGACCCCATAGTGTCGATCGAGAACCCAAGCCAGTTCGCACAGCGAATTTATGCTGATGGCGACGAGATTGGCCGATTCCATCGCCTCGGCGGCGACGCGATTCTGGGCTTCGTCATCAGCCATAACCAGACGTACGAGAACATTCGTGTCGGCCGTAATCTTCATTTCTTGCCTATGGCGGCCGCAGCCCCGGCATCAGCAATGGCGTCGTCGAGTTCTTCGATCGAAAGCCGAACACCGGCGCCCTTGCCCTTGAGCATTCCGCTCAGGTCGCGCCACGAACCCCTGGGTTGATCGGCTTTCAATTCCGCCCGCCCATCGGGCAGAAGCTCCAGCATGATCTTACCGCCGCGCTGTACGCCGAGGTGCTTCAGCACGTCCTTCTTGAAGGTGACCTGGCCTCGGGCGGTGACAGTCAACGTCGCCATGATGCATTCTCCGAATTTTCAAGGTAATGCGCTTTTGCATTATCCTCAAGAGCCTGAGCCCCCATATCGCCCTCGTTCAAAAACTCGGCGGTGTGCAGGCCGAGACGACGATGAGATCGCCGTCGCCGATATTGCGAAATGCGTGCGGCTTGCGGCTGTCGAAGAAATAAGCGTCCCCCGCGCCGAGTTCATAGCGGCGGCCATCGACTTCGAGCCCTAGTCGGCCTCTGATGACGACCCCCGCTTCCTCGCCCTGATGCGACAGCATCTGCTTGCCCGATTGCGCGCCGGGACGGTAGCGCTCGTGCAGCATTTGCAGCGAGCGGCCGGCGAGACTGGCGCCGACTTGCCGGTAAGAGATTGCGCCGCCGGCGATCTCCGTTAGTTCGTCGGCGCGAAAGACGATCTTTCCGGTCTCGGCCTCGCTCGGCGCGAAGAAATCGGCGATGCCGATGTCGATCGCGGAAAGAATCTGCTTCAGCGCCGCCACGGACGGACTGACCTGATTGCCCTCGATCATAGAGATCGTCGCATTGGAGACGACGGCCCGTCGCGCTAACTCCCGTTGCGAAAGCCCATGCCGCAGACGCAATTGCCGCAAGCGCTGGCCTATGTCCGGATCATGTTTCGATGTGTTCATATGTTCAGTATTTAGAACAGCGTGAACAACGCATCAAATGGACAAAACCATCTCGGACTGGCACTGTTCAGAAAATCAACCATCCGTGCGCCCTCTCCGCCCGCGCCTGATCGCGGAAGTGGAAAGCGGCTCGCTTGAAGCGCGCTTCGGTCCTCAAGTCCTGGAGACAAACATGTCCGCACTCGCCTCGCGCATCGACGCGCCGAACGATCTCGAAGCCTTCTGGCTACCCTTCACGCCGAACCGCGCCTTCAAGAAGCGCCCGCGTCTGATCGCGCGCTCCAAGGACATGCATTATTATACGCCGGAGGGACGTTCGATCCTCGACGCGACCGCGGCGCTCTGGTGTTGCAACGCCGGCCACAATCGCCCCCATATCGTCGAGGCGATCCAGCGCCAGGCGGCCGAGCTCGATTTCTCGCCGGCCTTCCAATTCGCCCATCCCCAGGCCTTCGCCTTGTCGGCCCGCCTCGCCGCGCTCGCCCCGGCGGATCTCGACCATGTCTTCTTCACCAATTCGGGCTCGGAAGCGGCCGACACTGCGCTGAAAATCGCCCTCGCGTACCACAATGTTCGCGGCCAGGGCTCGCGCCAGCGCCTGATCGGTCGCGAGCGCGGCTATCACGGCGTCGGCTTCGGCGGCATTTCGGTCGGCGGCATGGTCAACAACCGAAAGTTCTTCGGCTCGCTTCTCGCCGGCACGGACCATCTGCCGGCGACATACAACCGTGAGCATCAAGCCTTCACCAAAGGCGAGCCGGAATGGGGCGGCCATCTCGCCGACGATCTCGAACGTATCGTGGCTTTGCATGACGCTTCGACCATCGCCTGCGTCATCGTCGAGCCGATGGCCGGCTCGACCGGCGTGCTGCCGGCGCCGAAAGACTATCTGCAGAAGCTGCGCGCGATCTGCGACAAATACGGCATCCTTTTGATCTTCGACGAAGTGATCACCGGCTTCGGCCGCCTCGGCGCCGCCTTCGCGGCCGAGCGCTATGGCGTCATCCCCGACATGATCACTTTCGCCAAAGGCGTGACCTCAGGCACCGTACCGATGGGCGGCGTGATCGTGCGCAAGCATATCTACGACGCTTTCATGAAAGGGCCGGAGCAGGCGATCGAACTTTTCCATGGCTACACCTATTCGGCCCATCCGCTCGCTTGCGCGGCCTCGCTGGCGACGCTCGACGTCTATCGCGACGAGAAGCTTTTCGAACGCGCCAAGACGCTCGAACCGAAATGGTACGATGCGATCATGACGCTGAAGGGTCTGCCGAACGTCCTCGACATCCGCTGCGTCGGCCTCACCGGCGCGATCGACCTCGCCGCTTCGAGCAATGGCGTCGGCGCGCGCGGCTATGCGGCGGTGGAGCATTCCTTCCATGAAGCGGGAATCATGATCCGCATCTCCGGCGATACGATCGAACTGACGCCGCCGCTTATCATCAGCGAAGATCAGATCGGAGAGATCATCGACAAGGTCGGGCAGACGATCAAGGCGGTGGCGTGAGGTCAATCGTGTGATTCCCTCTCCCTTCGGAGAGGGGAACTCAGTCCCCAACCATCGATGCAATGGCCCTCTACCTCCTCCAGCGCCTGCTCCTCCTTATCGCGACGCTGATTTTCGCCTCGCTTGTCGTCTTCAGCGTCCTCGAAATCCTGCCCGGCAATGCCGCGCAAGTTATGCTCGGGTCCAGCGCGACGCCGGAATCCGTGGCTGCGCTTTCTCATAAGCTCGGCCTCGACCAGTCTTTCATCACGCGCTACTTCACCTGGCTCGGCGGCATCGCGCGCGGCGATTTCGGCCTTTCCTATGCTTACAATTCTTCGATCGGCGCCCTTATCGCAGATCGTCTCGCGGTCAGCGCGCCGCTGGCGCTGCTCGCCATGGCGCTGACCAGCCTCATCGCGCTCGTCGCCGGGGTCTTTGCCGCGCAGAGGCGCGGCAAACGCAGCGATTTCGCCATCATGACGGCGAGCCAGGTCGGGCTTGCCGTGCCCAATTTCTGGTTCGCCATCATTCTCGTTCTGATTTTTGCGGTACGTCTCCGCCTGGCCCCGTCCGGCGGTTTTCCCGGCTGGAGCGCCGGGCTTGGTCCTGCTTTGGGCGCGCTGATCCTGCCCGCGGTCGCGCTCGGACTTGTTCAGGCGGCGATCCTAACCCGCGTCACGCGGTCGGCGCTGCTCGAAGTCCTCAACGAGGACTTCATCCGTACCGCCCGCGCCAAAGGACTATCGCGCAGCGCCGTTCTCTGGCGCCATGCGCTGCCCAATGCGCTGACGCCGATCTTGACGATCATG
>JASLHV010000082.1 GCA_030153205.1 Roseiarcus sp.
CTGGAGAAACGGCCGGAGCCCCATGTATGTAGCCAGGGCAGTCCAAGAAAGTAGACGCCCTCGTAATCGGTCACGCCGCGGGCATGGATCGGCCTTCCGGCGCCGTTGAAGACCGGCGCGTCGAGCCAGCGAAAGTCAGGCCGAAAGCCGATGCACCAGAGAACGCTGGTAATGTTCGACGTCGCCAGAGCAAGCGTCCCGCGCTCCGCTGCCGGCGTCCAGACTGGCGCGTAAACACTGGGCGGCGGGGCGTCGAGGTTTTTTTCCGAGATATATTTGTCGATGCTGGCGTTGATGCTGTTGTACGTCCGATCGGCGTCATCGAGACTTTCTTTCAATGTCTCTTCGAAGAAGAATTGACCGTGACGGAAGTCTCGCAACGGCCCGTAAAGCTCCATCCCTTCCGAGGCGAATTTACGTAAATCGATGTCGCGGCCGCCGTCCCGCCCGGTGACATAGTGATTTGTGTTGTCGCGCACGCCTTCGCGCAAGGGATGCCGTTCGACCGGCATGTCGTAGTAGTTCATATCGGCGAGCCAGGCAACGACGTCTCGGCCGCGATAGAAGCGAGCGCAGCGCGGCGCGCCGCCAACCGCGAGATAGACTTGCCGGCCGGCGAGATGGAGATCCTCGGCGATCTGCGCGCCGGACTGACCGGCGCCGACGACCAAAACAGCGCCGTCGGGTAGGGCCTGAGGATTGCGATATTGCTCTGAGTGAATTTGAACGATCGATTCTGGCAGGCGCTCGGCAAGGCGCGGCACGATGGGCTCGTGATAACCGCCGGACGCCGCGACAATATGATCCGCATGATAAGCGCCGTCCGAAGTGAGCACGTCGAAACCGCCTTGCGAATGCGGGGTCACGCGCTCCACAGCGACGCCTTCGCGCAAAGGGGCGTCGACCGCTTTGGCGAAGCCGCTGAGATAATCGAGAATTTCGTGCTTCACCATGAAGCCGTGCGGATCGGCCCCTCGATAAGGCCAGCCGGGCAAGTCGCATTGCCAATTCGGCGTCACGAGGCAGAAGCTGTCCCACCGGCGTTTGTCCCATACATGAAGCGCACGATGTTTTTCGAACACGAGATGCTCGATGGCGCGCGCTTGCAAATGATAACTGATGGATAGACCCGCCTGGCCGGCGCCGACGACGATGACAGGAACGTGGCGTATATCGCTCATCACGAACTCCAGCGTTATTCCTCGAAAGATTCGACTTGGACCGCAGCGCCGCGCTGCGTCGAGAATTTCGTGCAAGACTCCTCGATGCGGTGGAGCTGCCCGAGCGCGCGTGAGCAGGCCGATCCATATTTGGCTTTGACACGATCGCTGGCGATGAGGAGCGCTGTTCTGCAGCGGTCGCGAAAATCCTGTACCGCATAAGACGCGCCTGGCGTGAGATGGTCCTTGACCACCAGGGAGGGCGAATAACAAGCCTCCTCTTCGCCATCCGGCCATCGGATATGAAAAAGCATTTCAGGCATCGGCAGGCTCGCGCGCTCTTGCATAGGCGGCGATATGCGCTTTGGCGACATTGAGCCAATCGTGACGCGCCGCGACGACACGCCCGCGCGTGATCAGACGGGTGCGCGAGGAGGAGGCCGCGGCGACCAGCATCGCATCGGCGATCGTCGTCACATTGTGGGGATCGCACCAAGCGACATCGCCGTCGGAAAGATATTCAGCGAAAGGAGGGATTTTCCCGACAACGACCGGAAGGCCGCTCGCCATCGCTTCCAGGACGACAAGCCCGAAGCCCTCTTTGAGTGAGGGAAAGACCAATGCATCAGCGAGGCGATAAAGCGCCGGCATGGCGTCATCCGGGATGGGACCCGTGACGATGACCTCTTCGCCGCGCAGGCCAAGCTCTTCTCGCCGCAAGGCGAAGCGGCGCTGATAGTCGCCGTGGTCGAGGAGCGATGCGCCGCCGGCGATGACGAGCTGCGCGTCGCGGCGAATATTGCGGATTTGCGCAAAAGCCTCGAGGATATGAATGACGTTTTTGCGCTCTTCGACGCCGCCGACCGCCAAGAAAATGAGTCCGTTCCGAATACGGAGGTCCGCCCGCAAAGTAGCGTCGTGTCCGTCTGGAAACGGAGAATAGCGGGCGCAGTCGACGCCGTTGCCGACAACGGTCGCGTCGCGGCTCAATCTGTCATTGAGGCTATCGCGCCATTTCCGACTGACGGTGAAAAGCTGGTCGGCTCGCGCGATCGAGCGGGTCTGCAGGGCATCGAGCCTATGATCGGCGAAGTCGTCGATATGGTGAACGGTCCGCGCGAAGGCCGTAATCAAACCCCGCTCTTTCAGCGTCGCGAGCGCATTGCCTGATATGCTGTCTTGCGCGTGATAGATGTCGAACCGGCGATGTTCAGGACGTTCGAAATACCGTAGATAATCGGCGATCCTCGTCTCTGCCATATCAGCGACGTCACCCTTGAAGGGCGCGACGGCGAATGGCGCGACGCCGGACAAAGTCCGGCGAAAGAAACCGGCGCCTTTGGCGTCGGGCGCGTGGACGACGGCCTCGTGGCCGAGCCGCGTCAAGGCGTCGCCGACCGCCAGCGCGTGAACGACGCCGCCGCGCGGATTTGTCGAATGCGCCAGAAGAGCGATCCTCATGCGGCCGCCTCGCGCTTTGGCGGCGTGATCAGAGAGGCTTTCGAGAAGTCCCAGATGGTCTCAGTGACCGCGCCGTCCGTCATCGTGACGGCGGCGCCCGCACGAATGGCGCCAATATCAGCGGCGGCGATGTCGCGTTCGGCAAATCGCCGCAGGACCGTCGAGAGGTTCCAGGGCGGTACGGACAAAAGATAGCCGAAGCTTGGAAAGGTCAGCAGCCAGCGATCCCATGCAACGCTTCCAGGTTTCGGGATCGCGCGAATGTCGATGTCGATTGCCGCGCAAGAGCATTCGGCGAGCATCGCCGCCGTACCGATGATCCCGCCCTGGCTGATGTCTTTTGCGGCCCGGCAGAGGCCAGCGTCGGCGATCTCCTGCAGAAGCGCGATATCGCCGCGCAGTCGGGCAGGCGGCGCGTCTGTCGCCGCGTCCCAATTGGCGAAAGGCTCGCGGTAACGGCCTCGCAAATCGATCGCGGCGACGAGCCGGTCGCCCGGCCGCGCCTCGAAACTCGTCAGTAGATTTGCCGCGCGGCCGAGGATCGCGACCGAGAGCTGGCTGCGGTCAGTCTGAAGATTGGCGTGACCGCCGACGATCGGCACGCCGAATGTCTCAGCCGCCGCGCGTAAGCCATCAAGAAGCGGCGCCGCTTTGCCGTCGCCTTCGGCCCAGACGGCGTTGACGATCGCGACCGGGCGTCCGCCCATGGCGGCGACGTCCGACACATTGACCATGACGCCGCACCAGCCCGCGAACCAGGGATCAGCGGCGACGAACTCATTGATGAAGCCCTCGATGGCGAAGAGCAGAAAGCCGTCGCCGTCCGGGATCGCCGCGCAATCATCGCCGACCGGGATGACGGATTGCGTCGAGAGCCCGAGCCTTTCGACGACGGGGCCGATATCGTTTTTCGCCGATAAACCGCGCCCGCGCCGAAGCTTTTCAGCGAGCGCGCCAAGGTCGAGGCCGGTCGGCATTACGCGGCCTTTCGCAGCGCCACGAACCCGGTCTCAGGCGCCGGGAAAGGCGGGTAGAAGGCGAGATCGGCCTCCATGAAATGGTGCGGCCGGCCATGCAGATTGACCTCCTCCAGCGTCCGCCAATTAAGACGTTGGAACAGATCGGCGTTTTGACTCTGAACATGGGCGAGGAAGCGCCGGCAGCCGCGGGCATGGGCGGAAGAAACCGCCAAACGGATCAAGGAAACCCCAAGCGCGCCCACCTTTCGGTGATCGATAGCGACCGCGAGGCGCGATCCCCACCATAAACCGGGCTTTTCTTCGTGAATACGTACCGTCCCGACGACGGCGTCGGCGACGACGCCCATCAGTGAGAGAGCGACAATCGGAATGGCGCGTTCGTCGATCGCGTCTCCATCGTCGTCTTGAAAGAGCTTCTGCTCCTCGCAGAATACGACGCGCCTCAGCGCCCGGGCGCCGCGCAACTCCCATTCCTGGGTCGCGAATTTGATCTGATATTCGCTGGTGACAAAGGCGCTGAAAGGTTCGAAAATCATGCGCAACCTCCGCGCATCGCCGCGCCGCGTTCAAAGGTCGACAGCGCCGAACAGGCGCCGCATTTGGCGCATCCCGCTTTGACGTCGGCAGATTTGAGACCGCCTGCGATCAACATTTCCGCCAGAGGGCCGAGCAGGGCGTTCATGAAGGCGGCGGAGGGCGTCGGGTGACTCTCGAGCGGCGTTCCGGAAATCGGCACGAATGGAACGACGAAAGGATAGACGCCGATGGCGATCATCCGTTGGCAGGCGTCGAGAATTTCTTCCCGCGTATCGCCGAGGCCGGCGAGAACGTACGAAGAGACTTGCCCACGACTAAAGACCGGGACAGCCGCTTCGAACGCCCGGAAATACCGCCCGACCGAGACTTGCGCCTTGCCGGGCATGATCCGACGCCGTACCGGTTCGGTGACGGCTTCGAGATGCATGCCGAGGGCGTCCGCGCCGGCTTCCTTCATCCGGCCGAACCAGGCGTCGTCATCAGGGGGTTCGCATTGGACTTGAATGGGAAGATCGACGGCCGCTTTCACCGCAGCGGCGCTTTCGGCAAGGATCGAGGCGCCGCGGTCCGCGCCGGGCGGCGTGCCCGTCGTCATCACCATATGTTTGACGCCATCCAGGGCGACCGCCGCTTTCGCGACTTCGGCGAGCTGAGCGGGGGTCTTTCTCTCGACCGTTCGCCCCGCGGCGAGCGATTGCCCGATTGCGCAGAACTGACAGGTCTTCGTTCGGCTCTGATAACGGATACAGGTCTGAAGAACTGTCGTTGCGAGCACGTCACGTCCATGCAGGACGGCTATTTTTGAATAGGGAACGCCATCTTCGGTTTTGAGCGCATAGAATTTCGGCTGCGACGGAAAGCTCGCCTCGGCTATGGCGACATCGCCACGGAGGATGCGGCTACGGCCGAAAGCGTCGGGCTTCTCGACGAGATAAGGGCTCTCGAAGGCGGGCGCGGTATGCACCGGCGCCATGATCGTGACGCCGTCGATGGTGATCGCTTTATGATCAGAAGGTCCAGCGCCGCCTCTCCGGCTGTCGGCGCCAGCCTTGGGATCAACGAGACGAACTCCGTAGGACTGCAACTCGTTGATCAGTTCTTCCGTCTTCATAGCGATCAACCTCGTCGGTCGGGGCCACCGGACTGCGTGTATTTTGCCGGGAAGAAAGCTCGGCGTCGGCCGCTTTCATCGCGGGCTTGGGACGATCGTCGAGCGTGAGGCTCAACAGTTCAGGACGGGCATAATGGCCGACGCTGTCCATCATGCGCTTACGCTTGACGATCAGACTCATGTCGAGATCGGCGATCAGAATTCCCTCGCCGGTCGTAAGCGGCGGAACAAGATGCTTGCCCTCCGGCGAGATGATCGCCGTCATGCAGCCGCCGATTAGTCCCTTGCGGAGCTTCTCGTCCGGCGATATTCGCGCGATCTGATCGTCGGTCAGCCAACCGGTCGCGTTAACGACAAAGCAGCCCGATTCGAGCGCGTGATGCCGGATCGTGACTTCGATCTGCTCGGCGAAGATCGGGCCGACCAGAGAACCTGGAAATTGCGAGACATGAATTTCCTCATGCTGCGCCATCAGGGCGTAGCGGGCGAGGGGATTGTAATGCTCCCAGCAGGCGAGCGCGCCGACGCGCCCGACAGCGGTTTCGACGACTTGGAGGCCGGATCCGTCACCCTGGCCCCAGATCATTCGCTCATGAAAGGTCGGCGTGATCTTTCGGCGTTTGAGTTTGAGGCCGCCGTCGGCGTCGAAAATCAACTGAGCATTGTACAAAGATCCATGATCGCGTTCGTTGACGCCGAGAACGATAACGACGCCAAGGCGGCGCGCAGCGGCGCTGACCGCCTCGGTCGCCGCGCTCGGCACGACGACGGCATGTTCGTAGAGTCGCACATGCTCGCCGCCGGTCGCCACGGGCGGATGGACGAAAGAGAAATAGGGGTACCAAGGTACGAAAGTCTCGGGGAAGACCACGAGCTTCGCGCCCTTGCCGGCGGCCTCCGCCGTCGCGGCGAGCACCCGCTCCAGCGTGGCCGCCTGGGTATCGAGATCCGGCGCGATCTGCACCGCCGCGACACGGATCACGCGTTTGTCCGACATCTCTTCCTCCGCCGTCGGGTGAAGACGCCTAAAGGGTCCAGGTGTTGAGGATGAACGCGCCGTCCTTGCGGTGAAGCAGGATGAGGTCGAGGACGTCGAGAGGGCTGATCGGGGTAATGCCGGGCATCAGCGATGGTTCGCCGTGGCCGTATAACGCCTGAAGCGCGAAGCGGCAGGCGTAGACCTTGCCGCCGTCGGTCATGATCTTCTCGAGGCGGTTGTTGAAATTGAGATGGCCGGGGAAAGCTTCATCGCCGAGCTTCGGAAAGCCGCGCTGAACGCCGAGGGTCACGCCAGGCCCATAGAGGAGGACGGAGGTCTGGAAGCCTTTTTGGATCAGCCGGGAGGCTTGAAGAAGATTGACCAGGCCGATCGACCCCTCAAAGGCCACGGTATGAAAAGTGACGAGCGCCTTCTCCCCAGGCGCGGCCTTCACGTCCTCGAAGACCTTCGATTCATAATCGACGAGATAATCGCCCTTTTGGTTGGCGGGCTTGGTTACTGTCGGCATGGAGCTCCCCGTGGTCACGCGCCGTCGTCGCGGCTGCGTCATGAAGATTGCAATCAATGTGCCAATTGACTGCGTTCATGATCCAATCATTAAGCGATTGATTCTGTTTGACGTTGCAGATAGGTCAGAAGCGCGGACCCATTTGAGCGGCGCTCAATCCGCAGGATTTATGCTGATTTGATGAGCAGAAAGCGTGCGTACAACAAGGGCAGCGGCAGTTATTTACGGAAGCTTCGGCTAGCGGCAATCCAGTCAATGCAAGCAGTTGACTGGATTGATTCTGCGCATTTTTCATTCCCAAGCGGCCCAGCGCGCTTGGCGCCGAACCATGCAACAAGATACAGTCAATTCCGGGGGCCGATTCCGGTCGCTTGACAATATCGCCATGCTCGCATGATCGACTGGACGCCTGACCTCGCCGCCAGCAACAAGCCGCGTTATCTCGCCATCGCCGATCTGATCGCGGCTGACATGAAGGCCGGCCGGCTTGCGATCGGCGACCGTCTGCCGCCGCAACGCGCTCTCGCCAGCCGGCTCGACATTGATTTCACCACAGTCGCCCGCGGCTATGCTGAGGCGCAGAAACGGGGGCTGATCGAGTCGCGCGTCGGTCAGGGAACGTACGTACGGGGGGCGCCGAAAGCGGAGGGTCGAGAGAAAGCGGCAGCGCCGCGTCGTCCCACAGTGGTCGACCTTTCGATGAACCTGCCGCCGGAGCCGGATGATCCTGCCCTGATCGAACGCATGCGCGCCGGCGTCGAGGAAGTCTCGCGCGATATTGTCGCACTTTTGCGCTATCAGGGCTTCGGCGGCGCTCCCGCCGACAAAGACGCCGCTTCCGCCTGGCTCGGACGGCGGTCGCTGGTGCCGGCGCAAGAGCGCATTTTCGTCACGCCGGGCGCTCATCCCGCGATCATGGGCGCCCTCGTCGCTCTCGCGACAAGAGGCGAGACGATTCTTTGTGAAGCGATCACCTATCCCGGCGTCCGCGCGATCGCGGCGCAACTCGGCCTCAATCTCATCGGGCTGCCGATGGATGACGAGGGGATTTCACCGGACGCCTTCAAAGATGCTTGCGTCCGACTGAAGCCAAAAGCTCTCTATCTCAATCCGACACTGCAAAACCCGACGACGCTCACGGTGCCGGCGGGAAGGCGCAATGACCTCGCCGCGATCGCCCGCCGATATGGCGTGCCGATCGTCGAGGACGACGCCTATGGCTTCGTTCCCGTGCATGGTCCGGCGCCCTTTGCCGCGATCGCGCCCGACATCACATGGCATATCGCCGGCCTCGCCAAATGCATCGGCGCCGGGGTACGGGCGGCCTATGTCGTCGTCCCGGACGCTCGTTCGGGCTGGCCTTTCGCCGCGGCGGTACGGGCCGCGAATGTTATGGCTTCGCCATTCACCGTTGCGCTCGCGACGCGTTGGATCGAGGACGGGACCGCGGATCAGATTTTACGCTTCATCCGCGCCGAGACCGCCGCCCGCCAAGCGCTCGCCAACGAGATACTGCCGCCTGGCGGATACAAGTCCGATCGTCTCAGTTTCAACATTTGGGTGACGCTGCCTCGAGGGTGGACCCGCTCCGCCTTCATCGGCCACATGCGCTCAACCGGATTGGGCGTCGTCGCCAGCGACGTATTTACGGCGGGCGGCGATCCGCCCGAAGCTGTGCGCATTTGTCTCGGCGGTCCGGTCACGCGCGCGGAGCTTCGCCATGCGCTCGAGTATACGGCGCATGCTTTGACGGAATCGCCCGCCGTCGCGTCGGCTTTTCTCTAAAAGCTTTTTCCACACGCCGTCGCGTTCAAGTCGTCGGCTTCGTCGCTTCCATCGAGGGACGCTGGCGGAAGGTTTCGAACCAAGCCGCCGCTGTCGGGCGTCCGCTTCGCCAGTCAAACGAAGGGAAGCGGAAGTCCAAATAGCCGAGGCCGCAGGCAAAAGTGATGGTCGCAATATCGACGCGGGCGGCGAGGTCTGGAACGCCATGTTCGATACGATCGAGGACGTCGGTGATCTTGCCAAGCTGACCTTGTTCCCACTGGTCCCATTTCAATGTCGTCGGGCGTGCGACGACTTCGTAGCGAGACAGGAGCGCCGCGCCGAGCAACCCATCGCCCATGGCTCCCTCGGTCAAAATCCGCCATCGCGTGTTCTCATCGCCAAACAGTCCGCCTTTTGCGAGCGCGTTGAGAAATTCGCAAATGACGCGGCTGTCGTAGAGAACCTCGCCTTCGTCATTGAAGAACGTCGGCACTTGTCCGAGCGGGTTGTGCTGGCGGATCGTCGCGTCTCGATTGACCGGATGGGCGGCGCTCGGGAGCTTTTCAATACGATCGGCAAGGCCCAGTTCGTGAGCGCAGACGAAAACCTTTCGTACGAAAGGAGAAGCCGCAGAGAAGTAGATTTTCATGAATGCCCATTCCTGCCGTGCGAAGGTCCGGCGCCCCTTTATGCGACGATCCGATGGATTATCTCACGAAAAAGTCCAGCAAAATAGACGGCTATGAACGCCGCGGCGCCATCGGAACATTTTTCAAGCTGCCGGGTTTGCCCTGCGGTGTTTCCAAAATGCTTCCTCCCACGCGTTGATCTCGACCGCCCTTTGGGCGGTCTCTTTTTTGGCGCCGGGCGTTCGAGCGCTTTCAGTTTGAAAAGGCGCTCGCCAGTTCACCAAATCGTATAGCCGGCGTCGGCGACGACCACAGATCCGGTCATCACGCTCGAGGCTTCAGACGCCAAAAACAGCACGATCGAGGCGATTTCATCGGCGCGTCCGACGCGCTTCATGGGCGTGAAGTCCATCCATGTCGGGAACAAGGTCGGATCGTCAAACCCGTCTCGCGACATCGCCGTGTCGATATAGGTCGGCGCAATCGCATTGACGCGCACGCCGAACTCAGCCCATTCGCCCGCCAGGGAACGCGTCAGGTGATGAACCGCCGCTTTCGAGGCGTTGTAATGGGCCTGTCGTTGCGGCTTGTTGGAGATGAGGCCCGACATCGAACCGATTGTCACGATCGCGCCGCGGCGGCGTGCGACCATGTGTTTCCCAAATTCTCGACAGCACCAGAAGACGCCATTGAGATTAATGTCGATGACGCGCAGCCAATCTTCGTCCGGCATCGCCTCCGCCGCCGTATCGGGGTGAGCGACGCCAGCGTTGGCGATCATAATATCGACTTGGCCGCCGGCCGCGTTGAGTTCATCGGCGACGCGGCGGACGTCAGCGGCCTTCGTGACGTCGAGATGAATGATCTTCGCCTTATAACCTTTGGCGCTGAGAGCGGCGCGGCCCGATTCCAAGGCCACTTGATTGTAATCACAAAGAACGACTCGAGCGCCATGTTCGGCGAGCGCTTCGGCGCTCGCAAGGCCGATGCCGCGACCGCCGCCTGTCACGACGGCCGTCGAACCCGCCAGATCGAATTTTTCGCGGTACATGACCTGCTCTCCGTTCCGTCACTTCGGTACAGGCGCGTCTTTGCGAATAAGGTTCTCGTGTTTCAGTTCGGCCCAGAGATCGGCGGGGATCGGATGCCGGAAGGCCGCCATATTCTGCTCGACCTGCTTCGTCGAGATTGCGCCAGGAATGACGGAAGCGACAATCGGATGACCGAGCGGGAACTGCAAAGCGGCGGCGGCGAGCGGCACATTGTGGCGCTTGCAGACGGCCTCCATCTTGGCGACCTTCGCAAGGATGTCAGGCTTGGCCGGCTCGTAATTATGCATCGCGTTCGGAACAGCCCCGGTCGCCAGGATCCCGGAATTATAAGTCCCGCCGATGATGATACCGACATTGCGCTCCGCGCAGCGCGGAAACTCGCTGTCCAAAACGTCCTGCTCGAGAAGCGTGTAGCGCATCGCAATCAGGAAGAAATCAATGTCGAAAAGGTCGAGATAGCGCGGGATTGTCCCCATTGTATTGAAGCCTGCCCCGATCCCTTTGATCAGACCCTGATCGCGCAATTCCTCCAAAGCGCGCCAGCCGCTCGTGAACAATTGGTTCACATAGGCGCCGACTTTCGCCTCGGTTTTATGATGCCAGGTGTCGAGATCATGGATGAGGAGCAGATCAATCCGGTTGATTCCGAGTCGCTGAAGACTGTCCTCGAACGAACGCATCACGCCATCGTAGCTGTAGTCGAAGACGGCGTCGAACTCCAAGCCGCCACGCCACTCTCCCCGTTCGAACAGGCCGGGCTTGAATGGGCGGCGCAACGTGCGGCCGATCTTGCTCGAAATGACATATTGATCGCGCGGCTTGCGATAGAAAGCGCGACCGACGCGATGCTCTGCCTGACCCTTCCCGTACCAAGGCGAAGTATCAAAGTAGCGCACGCCGCCGTCCCATGCCCTGCGGAGCAACGCGGAGGCTTCATCCTCCTCGACGATGTCAAAGAGATCGCCGAGCGGCGCCGTGCCGAGGCCGAGCCCAGTCACTTTGGCGCTGGTGCGGCCGATCTGACGCGTGGGGAGTTCGAGAGCGGCTGGTGCGTTCATGGTCGAGGCTATTTCCTTGGGCAGGTTGTGATTGATCGGTTGTCGAGCGACCGACGCCGGCTATTTGAACCCCATTCGGTCTCGTTGTCGAACGCCGCCGCCGGCGATTTTGAACAATCCAGATTGGCGTCGCTTCGTCGATCGCACCCGAATATTGTTACCGCTCTCGTCACGGAGACACGAAATGACCGACGCCGTTCATCCCAATTCTCTAATCCCGGCCGACGACCTCGACCGTACGTTGACGGTCGCCAATCCCGACGCGGCGGATGTTCCCCATGTATCCGTCGCGGGCGGTACTTATACGATTCTTGTGTCGGGCGCCCAGACCGCCGGACGGTATTGTCTGGTCGATATGCTCGTGCCGGCCGGCGGCGGACCGCCGCCGCATCGCCATGACTTCGAAGAGATGTTCACGCTGCTCGAAGGCGAACTCGAGTTTACGTTTCGCGGCAAGTCTCAGACCGTTCGGGCTGGATCGACCGTCAACATTCCGGCCAACGCGCCGCATGCTTTCAAGAACATGTCCGGCGCGACGGCGCGCATGTTGTGCATGTGCACGCCAGCGGGACAGGAGGAATTTTTCATGGCGGTAGGCTTTCCCGTCGCCAGCCGGACCGCGCCGCCGCCCAAACCGACTCCGGAACAGCAAGCCGAGAAAGGCAAGCTGCTCGCGGCGCTTCTGCCGAAATACCACACCGAGATGGTGAAGGCTTAAATCAAGTCGGCGGTCGAGCTGTTAGCTCGACCGCCATTGCGGCGATCAGACGAGATCAAACCGATCCGCATTCATCACCTTCGTCCAAGCCGCGACGAAGTCCTTTACGAACTTCTCCTTGGCGTCGGCGCAGGCGTAGACTTCCGCGATTGCGCGCAATTGCGAGTGCGAGCCGAAGATCAGGTCGACGCGCGTGCCTGTCCCTTTGACCTCGTCCGTCTTGCGGTCTCGCGCTTCAAAAACGCCTTCCGACTTGGCGTCCAGCTTCCAATGCGCGCCCATTT